>JAFLBZ010000021.1 GCA_017303715.1 Rhodothermia bacterium
AAACACCTTCCCTTAAAAGGCTGGTCATAGCATGGCAATCATTTTCGGTTATGCCTATTTCTTGAGCTATTTGTGCATTTGACAAGTTTAAACTCATCAAATACAAGCAAATAATCCATATTTTTAAAGGCTGATGATGCCCTTGAAATATTGTATTGGTCAAATCATCAATGTATTTTGAGCAAGTTTTACACTGGTAGCGATAACGATGTTCGCAATTGTTGTGATGTCCATGACGTTTATGCTCTTTACTTTGACAAAATGGGCAGTTTACACCCTCTGACCATATAAGTTCTCGAACTTTTTCGTAACTTAGACGGTCATCTACTATATCTTTTATTCTAAATAAATCTTGTAGTTGCATCTCTTTTTTTTTACAATGATACGGCAGCAACTTGAAATCATAATTGAGTCTTATTTTTTTATAACTGACATGGTTTTGCCAATTACACAGACGCAAGATTTCCACACCACGCGCTAAAGGCTCTAAGGTTCGTGGGAAAAGAGGGCTTTCAACGCTCTTTGCCGTATAAAAGAAGCATTCCTCTTTAAAATCAATCACCTATTAAGCCACCTTTTAGCCTTTCTCGTTTGACGTATAGACATTTTAAGCGTCGAGAGGTTATTTTTGTGTCAAGTCATTTCGTCTTTCTACGAAAGACTATTATCTTTGCCTTGCTAAATTTTCAAACTAAAGTTCAGGTTATGAAGACAATCAAAATACTGGGCACAGGTTGCCCTAAATGCAAAATGACTTTTGCCAATGCGGAAGAAGCCGTCAAGCAAACGGGCGTTTCCGCAAAAATCATCAAAGTAGAAGATATTCAGGAAATTATGGAATATAATGTACTGAGTACACCCGTTTTGGTCATTGACGAAATCATCAAAGCGAGAGGGCGAGTGGCTTCCGTCGAAGAAATCAAATCATTTTTAACCGTTTAAAATTTAAAAAAAATGGAAATCAAGAATAAGGCAACAGAAATCTGCCCGACAACAACATTTGGGCGGGTTCAAGAAGGTGCATTGCTGGTGGATGTGCGGGAAGTGGCTGAGGTGGCTGAGGTGGCTTATGATGTCCCTAATATTATCAATATCCCATTGAGCGAATTTGAAGAACGCTTTGCGGAAGTGCCAAAAGATAAAGAAGTGGTCATGGTTTGTCGGAGTGGAGGGCGAAGCCTCAAAGCCACTTATTTTTTGGCCAATCATGGTTATACAAATGTTGTGAATATGCAGCACGGTATTTTGCGCTGGGCGGAAAAAGGCTTTCCAATTAAATGTGCAATAGGGCCTAATAGTACCAGTTCATGTGGTTGCAATATCCCCAATTGCTGTTAAAAGGAAACATCAAGAATCTCATTCTTTGTGCAGACAAGTTTTGTCTTGTACAATTTGAGAGAGGAAGTCGTAGAAGCAAAAGATGAATTCAAGCAAATTAGAAATGACATTCTAAGCGCTTATTTCATTCTTACAAAAAAATATCAGGAAATAATGTTCGATTGGATACAGCATCTTGCAGATTGGTTAATTTATGGTGTTTTTGGGTTCGCACAAAGCACACATTTGGGCATAGCACTCAACTTCTTTGTCTTTGACACGATAAAGATTTTGTTCTTGCTGTTTGTTATCACTTTCCTGATGGGAATTGTTAATGCTTACTTCCCCATTGACCGCATCCGCAATTTCCTATCTCGGAATAAAATGTACGGATTGGAATATTTGCTCGCTTCGTCATTCGGCGCAGTAACGCCATTTTGCTCGTGCTCTTCTGTCCCATTGTTTATTGGATTTGTAAAAGGCGGTATCCCTTTGGGAGTGACCTTTGCGTTTTTGATAACATCGCCCTTGGTAAACGAGGTGGCGGTTGCCATATTTATTGGGATGTTTGGATTAAAAACAACCCTTATTTATATAACAACTGGAATTTTTCTGGGTATGGTTGCTGGTTTTATTCTAGGGAAAATGAATTTAGAGCCGTTATTGACCGATTGGGTAAGAAAGATACAAGCAAATGCAGAGACGGAAAGAGAGTCTTTTGAATTAGAAAACAAATCCTTTATTCAGCGCATACCCGATATTGCAAAAGAGGCTTTTAGGATTGTAAAAAGCGTTGTTTTGTACGTCATCTTTGGCATTGGGATTGGCGCAGTGATGCACGGTTATATTCCAGAAGGCTTTTTTGTGAAGTATATCGGGAAAGATACTTGGTTTGCCGTTCCTTTGGCAGTTATTTTGGGTGTGCCAATGTATGCAAATGCAACGGGGATTATTCCAATCATCCAAGTTTTTGTGGTAAAAGGTATTCCGATTGGAACCTCGCTGGCATTTATGATGGCAGTTATTGGACTTTCTATTCCCGAAGCAACTCTTTTGAAAAAAGCGATGACGACCAAACTGATTGCTATTTTCTTTGGTGTTGTTACCATTTGTATCATTATTTCAGGCTATGTTTTTAACATAATTTTATAATGAAAGAAATTCTAATGTATTTGTTTGTTGAAAGTACAAAATTCTATAAATAAGGTGTTGTGTAAAATTCATGCAGGTCAAGGGCTACCTCAATAAACAGAATATATTTTATATTTATTTGTTTAAATTGACTTTAATTCACAATTTTAGATAAAAGCACAAACAATCATTATTTAAATTTGATATTACATTAATTCTAAATAACATATAATAAATATCATAGGCAATGAAGTACCTTGTTTTTATTTTCGTTTTTGTCTTTTCCGCAAGACTTAAGGCTGAAAACACGCAACCCTTATTGTTTAAAAGTGCTGTTTCAGATTCTGCTATCACTAAAAATAAGCCCTTTTTTCAATACTTTCCGAAAAGATCACGTGAGCGGACGGCCCTTATTATTTCGGCATTAAATACGTCAATTCCGTTCATATTGGCATCATGCGTTAGACTGCCTAATGATAAGGCAATTTTGAATTTAGTCCGTTACAGCTTTGTCATTGGACCAGCTGGTGGTAATCTTTATGCTTTAGATTGGAAGCGCGCTTTAGTAGGTTCCAGTCTGCGGTATGTAGGCGGGAAAGTGATAGTCCAAAACTTCTTTGCGTGTTGGGAACCGGGCTGTACCAGAGCGCAAGTAATACAACACGGCATCAAAACCATGGTCGGTACTACTCTTTATTCTATGGGAATTACCTATTCCATCATCACCATCCCCCAGTCTGTTCAAGCCTACAAAAAACGGCGGTCATCAAAAGCAAACGTGACCATCTCGCCAACTCTCCTTGAAAACCCACAATTAATAAACCAAAATCGAGATATTGTTGGTGGAATGCGTTTACAACTAAGTTTCTAAAAATGATGAAGTATTTATTCCTGTTGTTTTTGTTTCCGCTGGGTCTTGTTGCGCAGGAACATGCTGCAAGCAAAGACGCAGAGATCGGTTTACTTTTGCGCGAAGTCGCCGCTCATACGGTCGTTCCAGTTGGGGCAGGTGGCGCTTTGTTTCTTAAAGGGCACGAAAGTAAAAAAAGTTTGCTCGAAAAAGTTGGACTGGCCGTATCTTTGTATGGCTTATTCATCGGCCCATCCGCCGGACAAATGCGGGTTCAAGACCCCAAAGCTGCAGCTCGGTTTACGGCTGGGCGAATTGGCGTAGGGCTTGTAACCCTTGCTTTGGGCGATCATTACCAAAAAAATGGACAGTGCAACTCAACCGAAAACGATTTTGATGACCTGTGTGATACGATTGGCTGGGCTGGCTCGGCCTCATTAACGTTTTTAGCCCTTTGGGATGTATTGTCTGCCACACGAAAAGTACAAAATGGTATGAACAATACACCTCGTGGAAACACACCGAGCCAATCATGGCGTATAATCCCAAATATCCTCCGAGTGAGCAACTCCAAAGGAGCGGGCGCTACTTTACAACTACGTTTTTAATGACACCTACTCAGACCCAAGGCTATACAAAGCAACAAAAAATCCAAACGTTATTTTTCATGACAGGATGGCTATTCTTACTTTGTTTTGGAACAACAAAAGCCCAAGATTGGCCGTCGGAACAAAATTTTAACCGTTCTGGACTTCGTTGGCATACCCTCGAAACCGCGCATTTTCGGATCCATTTTCATGCTGATGAGAACGGAAAGGGAAATGGCAGAACTGCCGCCGTTGTTGCACGGATTGCGGAAGAAATTTATGACCCAATAACCAGCCTTTATCAACATACGCCAGACAGCAAAGTGGATTTTGTGCTGAAGGATTATGAGGACTATTCCAATGGCGCTGCATACTTCTTTGACAATAAGATCGAAATCTGGACTCCTGCCTTAGAATCGCCCTTGCGTGGAGATCATCACTGGCTAAGAAATGTGATAACGCATGAGTTTACGCATATTGTTCAGGTGCAAAAAACGATGCGAACCAGTCGGAAAACGCCCATTTTCTTTTTTCAGTATCTCGGTTATGAAAATGTACGACGGCCAGACGTTCTCTATGGTTATCCGAATGTTGTCGCTTCGTATCCGGTTCCAATGATGAACAATCCCGCATGGTTTGCAGAAGGGACTGCCCAGTTCCAGCGATCCGGTTTACACTATGAGACGTGGGACAGTCATCGCGACATGCTTCTTCGGACGCTGGTGCTGGGCGATCAGGCTTTTTCTTTGGCCGAAATGGGTTCCTTTTTATCCAAAAACAGCCTTGGGCGGGAACTCGTTTACAACCATGGATTTGCTTTTACCCAATATTTGGCACAGCGGTTTGGGGAAGAGGTACTCCGCGAAATTTCGGCAGCCTTGGCGAAACATTGGAATATGGAAAAGGCTTTAGAAGCCGCCACGGGTATTTCGGGAGAAAAACTACATCAGGAGTGGATTTCGGCCTTAAAGGTTGCTTATGAGACATCCACTTTGCCCATCCGCCAACATGCAAATGAAGGCGAAACGTTCGAGGTTGATGGTTTTTTTAACTTCCATCCACGCTGGTCACCAGATGGGAAGCGTGTTGCATATCTCTCAAACAAAGGATACGATTTTAGTGCAACTTCCCTTTACGTTAAAGACCTTGCAACAAACCTAACCACGAATTTTCCAATCGAGGGGCTTCAGGAAACGTATTTTGCAACCCAATGTTCTCACGGCCACCGTTTGCAAGCAGGGGTTTCGGGTGCATTTTCTTGGACGCCGGATGGAAAAAAAATTATTTTTGCCAAAATTAAAGACACGGCAAGTGGCCATTTATATTCTGATTTATATGAATTAGACCTAACAACCAAAAAAACAAAACAACTTACCAAAAATCAACGGGCTGCTTCACCAACCATAAGCCCAAATGGTGCAGAAATTGCCTTTATTCAGCAATATGATGGGACTACCAATTTGGCAAAATGGAATGGAAATGGCGAAATCAGCCCCGTAACGGATTTTAAGGATGGCAGCCAAGTATTAGATGCCCAATGGCATGGCGATTGGATCTACTTCACCAAGTCCGGCGGGGGAAATCCAGACCTTTTCCGTATTAAACCGGATGGAACGGCATTAGAATCTGTTTATCAATCTCCTCACGACGAACGAAACATTAGCGTTTCTGGCAATTATCTGTATTTTTCTTCCGATGCGAGTGGGATCTTTAACCTATACCGATTGCCCTTAAATCACCTAAATGAAACTTTGCCCGAAGCCCTGACGAATGTCTTGGGTGGGGCTTTTATGCCAAACGTACATCCAACGGGCGAGGTTTTGTTTGCTCGTTACGAAGCAAGTGGCTATAAAATTGCGAAAACAAACAGCAACAGCACCGTAAAAACGAATCCTTATTCACCTCCTAAAATAATCGAAAAACAACTTCTCCATCAAGATTTTGATTGGAACACGCTGAACAATGCGGATGATCGTGAAACCAAGCCACTCGTAACGAATGAGCCACCCGTAAAGCCATATGATCCCACGTTTAGCAAACTCGGTTTTATCCCCGTTTTGCGGATGGACGATTACAACAGCCCCGCAAGATCGGTGGATGCCGCGATACAGCGTTCTGGAACCGAAGAACTCCTGCGTGCTACCAAGGTTGGTGTAATGATGACATCTCGCGAGGTTTTGGAAGGGGTAAATTTGTATGCCAGTGCCCTTGTTGCGCCAGCCTCCGTAGAAGCAAAAACCGTTCGGGATTTCTTGGTGCCGAGTCGCCTCCTCAAGTTAGAGCGCGATCTTCAGATGCAGTTGGAATACAATCGAGGGGTTTCTTTTCTGCCCAAATCGTGGGGGCCGAAGTTCACCTTAGATGTGTTTAACATTCAACGGATCGTCCCCAATGGACTAACCATCGAGGAGTTCCCATGTACGGCCTGTTTCCCGGAAAAAAGTTATGCAGACCTCACCTATACGCTTTGGGAAGTTGCATTTAACGCACGTTCCAAGTTCTCACGGAATTTTTCGGCATTGGCGGGTTATAAAATAAGTCCATTTAATGTTCGGACAGAGTCCTTTTATTCGCGAGAATACCAACAAACGATTGGGGCAAGCGCTAGCCGCTATTTTATGGGTAGAGGGCTTACGTTACAAGGTTTTTTTGAAGCCAGAAAACCCACTCGCCACGACCATTTACTCCCAGAGGGTATCCGCGCATCCCTCACTTATGAACATCAGCCCGGCAAACTCTTAGACCGTTACGATATCCAAGACAATACACTTGTTTCCATATACAAGTCTTATAAAATTAACCGCTTGGTTTTAGATGCAAAGTATGGAATGGCCCTTGGTAAAGTGCGCAATGTCCCGCATGGATTAGAGGCACGGTTACGGGTGAGTGGCATTTTGGGCGAAGAAGTGGATGACTTTTTTAACGACTATGTGGGCGGCTTGATCGGAGCAAGGGGTTACCCGTTTTATGCCATTGGTGGGAATAATGCTTCATGGATGCAGGTTTCTTATCAATTCCCGATTGTGTCAAAATTCACTCGTCAATGGGGCTTTTTGGCGCCAGACAAACTCTATGGTCGTGTTTATGCAGATGCCGCCACTGGTTGGATGGGGAGCAACTTAAAGGTTGGGGATATAAGAAAAGATGCTGGTGCTGAACTCCGCCTTAGCTTGGGTTCGTTTTACCTTTTCCCTACAGCTGTATTCATTAGTTCCACCTATGGTTTCGACCAATTTGATTATCAACTGAAAAACCGCTTAACCACCGTCGAAGGCGAAACATTCGTCACGTACGGTCGTCAATGGCTCTGGCATTTTGGCATTTTGTTTAATTTTGACCTATGAAATACCTTTTTATTGTAAGCTTATGTATGGCCTTGGGGCATCCATTATGGGCACAGCAACAGCGTCTGGAAAGTCAACTCTTATATTACCCGTTAGAAAAGACCGTTGATTCGCCCAATCTTTACCCGCAGATGGGTCATAAGCAAAGAAGTGTTGCCATTGCTTTTTTTGCTTCAGCAGCCCTTCCCGGAGCAGGGCAAGCCTACAATAGGCAATTTGTTAAAATGGGTGTCTTTACTGGAACCGAACTTGCCTCCATTCTTTTCCAAAGAAAGTGGCAAAACCAAGGCAATACAGACTATGAAACTGTAAAATTAACCGCACATAAAGGCTGGAGTATAATCCGATATGCCCAGTGGCTAAATGGCTTCTCTGGTTATAATGGTCCCAAAATTACCATCTCCGACGCCATAAAGAAAATAGACCTCACGAATCCCATTGCTTGGACGAATGAGGACATACAAACGGTTCGAGACCTCTTTATCGCCGTTCGTGCTGCCGAAGATCAATCTAAAAACCCAAAAACTGGTGCGGCCTTTTCACATAAAATTCCGTTCTTTGGTGAGCAGCAATACTACGAGTTGGTGGGAAAATACTATCAGTATGGCCCTGGTTGGCCAGATTATAATGGCGCAGACGACCCCGACGAGAAGGTTGATGGGAAGTACATAAATGCGCCAGAGCAGTTCTTGGCCTATGCAAAAGCACATGGCGCGTCGCAAGCACTCTTGCGTAAAGCATCACGGATAAGTACCGTCATTGTTTTTAATCATTTTGTCTCTGCATTTGATGCCGGAATTTCGGCGCGGCTACACAACCGCAAGATCGCGGCTACTCCAATGACAATGCTCTCCGAAGCGGGTGAGGTGATCCCCGCCGTGTCCTTGTCTTTCCAGTGGTAATTAGACTGGCTTGATTGGCCTTAAGGGGTGGGGAAATACTGGCTCTGGTGGTGCTTTACATCGAAACCTCATGCAGGTTAAAACATGAGCTTTTTTTTGAGTAATTTGGAGCGCTCCCGACTGGCAATGACTTCATGGTTTCCGGTTAGAATTAATTTATACCGCCCACTAAACCAGCCAACCATCTCCTTGATCTGGTCTAAACGTATAATGGCCGCGCGGTGTACACGCATAAATTCGGCTGGATTCAAACGGCTTTCTAATTCGTCTAAGGTATGAGAGACCATGTGGCGAGCTAACTTGGGATTTTGACCAACTTGATCCGGAAGGGCAAAAAGCCTCGTTAGGTTGTCTTGGACCTCGATCGAGACAATTTGGCGAATGGGCACGATAACCAAACGATCTCGGTGGGGAACCGAGATTTGCGTGACATACGGTTCAAAGGAACTTTTTGAGGCTTGGAGTGCGGGAGTGTTCGTACCTTGCGTGTCTAACCAATCCAGTAATTTGGCAATTTTAGCCTCGTCCAATTCCTTTTTTTCAGGCATTTTACGAAGTCGCTCCGCACGTTCGATAGACTCTGCCAACTGCGTTTGGTCAATTGGCTTGAGCAAATAATGCAAGGCATTTGCCTGAAACGCACGGAGGGCATATTCATCAAATGCCGTCGTAAAGATCACAATGGGGCGATTATCGGGCGGAATCCGCTCCAGCAGGGAAAAACCATCCATCTCCGGCATTCGAATGTCTAAAAATAGGAGGTCAATTATTTGTGTTTCAATGGTCTCTAACGCTTCCCAGCCGCCAGCCGCATCTTCACAAAGTGAAAGTCTTCCAGACGCAACATAGGGATGGAGCAATTTTCGCATACGGTTTCTTGCCGGAGCTTCGTCATCAACAATCAGGGCTTTTAACATGTTTTACAAGGTTTAATGGTCGTTGGCGGAAAGTTTTTTGGGTGGAATTAACGGGATTTTTAGCTGGGCGCATGTCCCAAATTGGGGATCACTTGAAAAGAAGAGCAAGTCTGAGCGGTGGTAAATTTGTACAAGTCGGTCTGCTACGTTTTTTAGCCCCGTCCCCAAAAAAGGTAGATTGCTACAGGCTTGCTCACCTTGGCCATATAAATAAGGAATCCCAAGTCCCGAATCTTTCACCGATATTACTACAAATCTTTCTTCGTCATACATTGTTGAAACCTCCAGTTTGCCACGGCGTCTGCTTTTTTCCAAACCATGTTTAACCGCATTTTCAACTAAGGTTTGTAAAGCAAAAGCCGGAATTTGTACCTGTTCCAATTCGGAGGGAAGGAGCATTTCAATCTTTAGGTCTGGCCCAAATCGTGATTGTTCGAGGGCTAAATAGTGTTCAACCAAGCCAAATTCGGCTTTTAAAGTTGCGAAAGTGTTTCCACCCGTTTGTAAAACATACCTGAAAATTGCAGCCAAATGCTGTACGTTTTTTTCGGCCTCTTTCGGGTTTTCGTCAATCAAAGCCGCTAAGGTATTTAAGGTGTTAAACAAAAAGTGAGGACTAATTTGTGCACGGAGCGCCACCAATTGTGCCTCAGCGTGTTGCTTAATCAGGTTTTTTTCGCGCTCGATCAACACAATTCGCTCACTCACCAAGCCGAGTTGGTTACAAAGTCCACGCAACATTTCTAAATCCCCCAAATTATAGAAAGACTGATACCGCCTTTTCCGGCTCAGGAGTAGTAACCCCACAGGATGGTTACTGCCGGGGATGGGGATGACCAATTCAAAACCAGAGACTTGCAACAAATCCCGCGTTGTACGCTTAAGACTACGTTCTGTGAGTTCGGCGTTTGACGTCCAAATGGCCTCACTATCGGCAAATTCCTCCCAAATCCGATTCATCTGAAGCTCGGAAAAATAAGGAGGTTCCAATTGAATGCTTCTTGAAATCCACTGCTCGGTTGGGTTCATTGCCTTTAGGAACAAGGCTCCAGAGGGAACCTGAAGACCTTGCAGGATTTTCTCTAAGGTCTCGCTTACTAAAACACGGTGGTCTAATATATTAAACATGTGTTCGCCAAAGCGGTTTAGGCTTTTTTGTACAGCCTGCTTTTCCGAGGAAATAATCCGCGAGATGATGTTTTGTAGGTGTGTCAACAACCATTCAAAAGCAATAATCATACACAACGCCCAAAATGCACTCAAGATATTTGTTGGGATGTTTGGCAAGAATGGCGGAAAGACTTCCATGCCAACCAAGAAAAACACAAATGCCGCCAGAAGGCTTACTGCAAAAGAGAGATAACGGCTAATAACTTCATCCACTTTGCCGTATTTCAATATCGCATAAGAGACCAAAAGAATCGGTGTGGTAGAACTTAATTGCGCCGTGACCAAAATCCAACCGGCTTGGACATCGGTGAAGTCTGAAACAGGAAGCAGTCGGCTGATCGTCAAAACCAAGATCGCCATCATGGCCGATAAGCCGAGTAAAACAGAACTGCCGATCCGAGACCAGATTTGCCTTTCTTCATCGGTATTTTCTACGGCGGAAGAACGGTCTAAGAATAAGTACAAAGCCATGCTGGCTGCAATGTAGAGGTAAACATAAAATAGGATTGGCGGCAGGATATTTTTATGTGAAATAGGGCCAAAGGGGCCTAAAATAAAGATATATAAGGTTAAAATAACAAAGACAAAGGAAGGCAAATAGATCAGGGCAACGTGCTTCCCCAATCGTGTTCTTAACGCAGAACGGTCGTGAAGTACCGTGTGTAGCAAAAGCGCAGGAAAGACCGTCCAACCCACTAAACCAATAAGGGAAAGAAACTGGAAAAAAGTTCCGGTGACGCCATTTAGAACCGTTGCGCCACCAAAAGTAAGCATAAGCAGGCGGATCAAGTTTCCAAACACGGCAATAGAGGCCATACCGATAAGCCCAATGGACAAGTTTGCTTTAGCACTCCGGTTCCTTAAGGGCAAAATAATGCCCAAAGCCATAAAGTGGATAAATGCAATTACCGCAAAACCCCAAAGTGAAAGGCTCCATAAACCTATGGAGTGTGGGTAAATAAAAATAGGATAAGCCGTAAAGGGAACATCAAAAAGATACGTCTTTGTACCTCTAAGGATGGTGTAGCGGTGTAGCTGATTGGGTTGAATGGCATCAATGGCTGTTTTGAAAGCCTCAGCATCAAAATAGCGTATGTAGTCCAGCTCGGTGAGTACATCTCCTTTACGAATACCTGCTTCATAGGCCGTCCCTTTAGGGAAAACATACATGGCCATAATTTTTCCATCTATAAACTCCCACTGTACCCAATCAAAGCCGCGATACGCATTTTCAGGCATCTTGAGCTGAATATCCGACGTTACCTGATACCAACTCCAGAAAAAGGGCATGAGCGGAAACAAAGCAAATACAGTAACAATGGCTATAGATATTTTTATTTTCCGAATAATTATGTCCACTTAAATGGTATTTAGGCGTGTAAAGATGTAAAATGGGATTACTCAAACCCTGTTCAGCAAATTTTGCTCCATTGCGGGTTCTGCTTGGAACGTATTTAACTTTAGCGTGTTCAAAGATGAAAAATGAAGTATATTATACACTTTGGCACGCCACTCGAACCAGCTTGTGAACCCATAGTACTATTGTTACGAAACCAATCGTTTCTTTTCAGTTAATCCAATACCAATGGTACATAATCGTATGTTCAAACGTCTTTTTTTATGGGTGAGTGGTCTTCTTGCCCTCTTCCCAATGACCACTGTTTCCCAGAGTACCGCCAAATATGGTGCTGATTTTTTGTCTGGCGGCGTAGATGCACGTGCAATGGCAATGGGTAATACACATCTCGCTTTTGCCGAAAATGCCTCCGCCACATATTGGAACCCAGCCGGGCTTGCACACCTAAAAAACCCAGACATTGGCTATATGCACGCGGAACGGTTTGGTGGAATTGTCTCGTTTGATTATGCTGCACTGGCTTTTCCGGTCGGCAAAAAGTCTGCGTTTGGCATAGCCGCTATCCGAAGCGGGGTAAATGACATTAAGGATACGCGGGATGCGTGGGATTTTGAGCGAGATACCCCAAAACCGAATCCAGAAAACAATTTTCGCCTTTTCTCGGCGGCAGACTATGCGTTTTATTTGACGTATGGCCGAAAAGTGCGGGAAAACCTAACCTTGGGTGCTTCTAGTAAGGTCATTCGTCGTAAAATTGGCCCTTATGCCGATGCTTGGGGGTACAGTTTAGATGCTGGCGCACAATATCGCAAAGGGCGGCTTCGTTTGGGGGTTAACTTACAAGATATAAGCACCATGCTGCAAACATGGAGCATCAATCAGGATGAATTTGCAGATTATCCAGAATATGGCGTACCAAAAGGCGGAACAGAGATGGTTCTTCCAGTGATTAGGCTTGGTTCTGGCTACGATCTGCCCATCGGTGATGGAGGGTCTCGTTTTTTGTTGGGTTTCGATCTGGATATGGCCTTCGATGGCCAACAAAAATTTGCGATTTCAGCCGGAAGTCTTTCGTTGCATCCGCGAATGGGAGCGGAATACCAGATTAAACAGGCATTTGCCCTTAGAACTGGCATTGCCAACTTCTCTAAAAATGCTGATGGTGATGTGGAAGTTCGCCCAATGGTGGGAATTGGTTTGAAGATCCGGCAGGCCGCGATTGACTATGTTTTTGGGGATTTTTCTGGCCCAACGGCTGAATTGGGCAATTCGCATATGATTTCGGTTCGTTTGGCCTTGGAGCGACAATAGTATGGTTGCTTTTGGGCCGCAAAGAGGGAAATAATGAAACGGAAAAGAGATATTCAGGCTTCGGTAATAAGTGTATTGGCTCATGCGGCTTTGCTGGGCGGCTTTGCAGTTGTACCCTTAAGCAATGTAGCGCCGCCTACACGTAAGATGCCGCCGGAAATAGTCGTAGAACCGATTGCCCTATATGCCTTGGGTTCGGAAGACGCTAAACCTTCCACTACTCTGCAAGGAGAAGATAGCGAGCCAGAGGAAGAGCCTTTGCGTGCAGAACGTGATAAGCCAGAACCAACACCTCCACCACCTCCCAAAACGGAACCGGTTAAGGCTAAGCTTGTACCACCAGCACCTTCTAAGCCTGTGAAAACACCCGTTCAACGGAATGTCCCTAAGACGCCCGAAAGAGTGGTTACGCCCCCAAAAACACCCATTAGCAAACCACTTAGCAATACGCCCTCACCTAGCGTCAATAAACCACAATCCAATACAACGACCCAAAATACAGGGCAACCCAGCCGGCCTTCCGCCGCACCAACACCACGCACGAGCAACGAGCCACGCCCAGAGACCGCTGCTCCACGCCCTCGACCCACACCCCAGCCTCCTGTGCCGCAACCTCGGCCAGAGACACCCTCGCGCCCAACATCAAATACGGGCACGTCTGGAGCCACAACTGGTACAGGTTCAACAGGAACGGGTACACGAGACGAGCCAAGTGGCCGGCCTGATGCACCTGCAAGATCGGGAGGAACTGGCGCTTCCGGTGGACAACTGCCCGGTCGGTCGGTTGTGCGCCGATCCATGCCGAGACACACGGTTTTGGTGAATGCAACCATTACGGTTCGTGTAACCGTTGATCCTGAAGGAAGGGTTGTGGGGGCAACCATTGCTCGTAAGGGGAATCCCGCTTTGGAAGCACAAGCACTTTCTGCGGCACGGGGATGGAAATGGACGCCACTTGCAGATGGTGGTGGTGAGATTAATCAAACGACGACGATCACGTTTAGGTTTGAAGTGGAGTAAAAAGCTCTTTCTTATGTCTCGTTCAAGAGGAATTAGGTTTATGAATGCCAAGGGGTGTAGCACGTTACCCTTTGGCATTTCCTTTTCATTTAAACGTCTTCGAACTTCTTTTTTCCAAATTTTGTTCGTTTTTTGTCCGCCACTCATTACCGAGATTGATACAGAAACAACGAGATACACACGCCAAATCTAATCAATAAAAAAAACGGCATTAACACACCTGTGTATTAATGCCGTTTTCGCTATTTTGTACGGATTTGATAGTGCTCCCCGTAGGACTCGAACCTACGACCCGCTGATTAAGAGTCAGCTGCTCTACCAACTGAGCTAGAGGAGCATAGTCGAGGATGTAATATACGGAATCCCAATTCCATTATACCAATTTCCCGAAATTGTTCAACAAACTTTCTGAAGGGCGTTACGTCCGTGCAATTTTAACCGCTTGTAGAACTTCATCCGGCGTCCAAGTATTTCCCCGAAAGATTTTGACCACTTTACCGTTTGGGGAAATGACAGCGGTTGATAAATTATGCTCAATGACATTGCCTCCAGCATCTCGGAGGGAAACACCAAAAGCGCCGACGGCCTTGCCAATGGCCTCTTGTGTTCCGGTAGCGAAAGTCCAGTTGTCAAAGTTTTTGGTATATCGCGAAGCGTACTCCATTAATTTGTTTGGCGTATCTCGCTTGGGATCGAAAGAAATACTGAGTAAATGTACGTCTTTTTGCCCGGTACTGGCCAAGATGTTTTGGATTTTACGGAAATTATCCGACATCCTGGGGCAAAGTGAAGGATCGGGACAATTGGCATAAATGAACGTCATAACCAAAATCTTGGGGGCAAAAGACCCTAATTTGAATGATTCCCCAGTTTGATTAACGAGGTCAATCTCCGGTATTGTGTCACCGGGTTGTAGTACCTTTACATCATTCGGAAGTACGGACTTGGGTGCATCCGTCTTGCCAGGTAGGTTTAATTCTTCCGGACGAATTTTCTTAATGTCAGAAATCCAAGAATCGGTTTCCGTCATGTGGAAGACAAACGAGATGGCGTCTCCAGTTTCTAAGCCCTTTAATTGTTCAGGACTGCGAACAGTAAAGGGCATGGTCATGGATTCCATCACATTGGGAATGGTTTCGTGTTCAATAAACACAACACCCGCATCTCCAAATCCAGTCACCCGACCTTTAACGTTGTAGGAATTGCCTTCATTGTTTTCTAAGGTCATCAGGAAATACAGCAATGAAGCTACGCCAAGAGCCAATAAAATGCCTAATAATAGTGGTTTTTTCATAATTTTAATTTAGTTATAATGGTTATTCTACTGCTGGTTCTAACATCTGTATCGTTCCTGCTACGGCGTCTATGCGGGCACGTACTCCATTTGGAATGGTGAATTTATTTGGTATGTGTCCAATCATTGAACCATACCAAGCCGGAACACCGAGTGTGGACAAGTGATCCCAAAGTACATCGTTTAAGGTGAGGGCTGGCGATTGGTTGGGGTTGCAACTGCGGCAATCGCCAAAAACCACGCCTCGTACTTGAGATAAAACACCTGCAATTTTAAGGTGTGTAAGCATCCGATCAACGCGATAAATGTCTTCATCCACATCCTCAAGGTAAAGAATCTTGTCAGACCAATCTGTAGGGACATAGGGTGACCCCATCATCCCACAAATTACCGATAAATTCCCCCCAATAAGAATGCCTTCCGAGGTTCCAGACCGAATGGTCTTTACACGGGTAGGACTAGAGGTCGAGGGTGTTTGGTTATTAAAGTTAGACAGGCCTGCCTCAAACAAGACTTCATTTACATAATATTTGGTAAAACTGTTCCATGTTGCTGTTCCCACGGGGCCATGAAAGGTTACAACATTTGACCGTACATAAAGAGCTATCAGAAGGGAGGTAATGTCACTATAGCCCATTATAATTTTGGGATTTCTGCGAATGAGATCGAAGTCTAAATAGGGGAAAAGCCGTGTACAACCCCAGCCACCTCGGACGGCCAGAATGGCATCCACCTCCGGATCTGCAAACATATTATTGATATCGGCTGCACGGTCATGGTCTTGTCCACCCAAGTAACCATATTGATCCAGTATATGTTCACCGAACTTGACCTGAAGACCCATTGCTCTTAACTTGGAAGCCGCTTCGTTGACGTCGCTTGAGCCAACTTGACTTGCAGGTGTGACCAAACCAACCACCGAGCCGGGAGCAAGCCGTTTGGGTTTCCTTACGAATGTGGGAGTAAGGTTGGCTTGCGCAAGTTTAGGAACAAATGGAGCCGCGAGGGCGCTTAAGCCGGCTGAACGAAGAAAAGTTCTTCTGGAAAAAGACATATTAACACCTCGTACTTTGTGAATTAGGTTACAGTATAAAATAGGGCGGAACCGATGAGGCGGATGGGGTTTTATTGTGATTTAACCAAAAGACCTATTATACGATCTTTGTATAGGATGTGTAACGATTCTTGGAATCAATTTTGTATGCGAAATTCTATTGAGACGGATTTTGAGACCAAAATATGGGTATTTTACATCCGCTTTTCCTTCTTCATGACGTAAAAAACAGCTTAAATGGCTCAATGGGATTATTTTTGTCCGGGATGTTTCCGGGAAAAGGGGGCAGTTGCCATTTGTCCGCACTGTGGATTTGATGAGAACGCCCGCCGTTCCCCGCTCATACTGCCGTACAGAACCCTTATCGGAAAACAATACATAACCGGTCGCCTGCTTGGAAAGCCGGGTGGTTTTGGTATTACCTATCTTGGTTTCGATACGGTTTTAAATACCCGTGTTGCAATAAAAGAATTTTTACCTCGCGAATTGGTAAGCCGTGCACCGGATGGCGTACAAATCCAGTTACACTCCGAGGAAGACCATGCCTTATTTGAATTCAGCAAAGACCGCTTTCTTCACGAGGCGAGAACGTTGGTGCGCATAGATCATCCCAATGTTGTGCGGGTACGGAATTATTTAGAGGCAAACGGGACGGCCTACATCGTGATGAATTATTATGAAGGCGCAAACCTAAGTGAGTACCTTGAAGGAAATCGGGGGAAGATGCCAGAAGAGCAAGTCTTAGCATATCTATTGCCCATTTTATCGGGGCTGTCGGAAGTACACCACAAAGGCTTCTTGCACAGAGACATCAAACCCGGAAATATATACATTACAAACGAAGGACGGCCTATCTTATTGGATTTTGGCGCGGCACGGTCTGCCGTCAAAGAGCAATCGCGCGGCTTATCAGTGGTGCTTTCTCCCGGATTTGCACCGATTGAGCAGTACCATAGGAGTGGTGAGCAAGGCACTTGGACGGATGTTTACGGTTGTGCAGCCACATTGTATTACGCATTAACAGGAAAATTACCGCCAGAGGCCACAGAGCGTCTTGGGCATGACGATCCTGATCGGCTCCGCAACCGACTTCAAGGGGTTTCGCCGAAGGTGATAGAAGCCATCTTAAAAGGCTTAGCGGTACACCCTAAAGAACGACCCCAGACTGTAGAAGCCTTTTCGGCAATGCTGGCAGGGACAGAGATGCCCTTCTCGGAGCAGAAAACGGTTGCGAAGCCAGAAGTGCCCAATCAAGAGACCCGACCGACAGCAACGCCTGCGTCATTGGTCATGCCCCAAACGGTCGGCTATGATTATCCAGTCGCTTATTTTCCTACGGATGCGCCAGCAGCCCAAGCCGTTAAAGTAGAGCGCCGTTGGGATTGGACGTCGTTAGGGATCTTTTTTGCGGGTGTACTAATGGCATTATTGGCCTTGGCGGTATGGTTTTACAAAACGAATCGCCCTACCCAACTCATTGTCTCGGCATCGGGACAAGGTGACTATCGGAAGATCATGGAGGCGGTGGAGGCTTCCGGCGAAGGCATGAAGATTTATGTGGAACCGGGGACTTATCGAGAAGTTCTGGTCTTGGATCGGGATGTGGAGATCATTGCACGTAAGGAGAAAGGGGATGTGATGATCGAAAACAGCAATAACCATGTCATCACCGTAAAAACCGCTACTCCTGTTCTTAAAGGGTTTAAGGTTCGTGCAACCGGAAAAGAAAAAAGTGGTCAACATGCCTTGTTTGTGTCGGGTGGAACGCCCGTTTTTGAAGACTGTGTATTTACTTCGACCGGCGGTGTACCCATCCAGATCAGTGGGCGTGATGCCAAACCCTACTTAAAACGGATTTCGATTCCTAAAAGCCCAACCGACGGCATAGCAATGGATCAGCAAGCTGGAGGAACCATTGAAAATGCCGAAATTGCAAACACCAAGGGCTGGGGTATGGTCATTTTGGGTGCGAAGGAGCCTAAAATCCAACAGTCAAAAATTTACAATGTGGAAGAAGGAGGTGTATGGATTGAAAATGGGGGCGGGATTTTGGTTGATGTGGAAATATATGGGATGAATAAGCCGGGCGTACAAATCAGCCGAAATGCGGATGTGACCTTATCGCTTTTGAACATCCATGACGGTAAGCAAAATGGTATTTTTATCTCTGAAAACAGTAAAGCAAAAATTGAAAAGAGTAAAATCTATAAAAATGCTTTTGCTGGAATAGCCATTCGAGATGGAAGTGATCCGATAATTACCGATACCCAAATCTTTGATGGGCTTGACAATGGGGTCTGGATTTATAATGGGGGGAAAGGCCGATTGGAAAATGTGGCCATCTATGGCAATCAAAAAAATGGGATGCAAATTAGCAGTGGTGCTATGCCAGCCATTATTAAGTCTAAAATTTACAGTAGCTCACTGGCTGGGATATTGTTTGACCAACGCGCCAAAGGAACCGTAGATGAGAGCGAAATTTATGGGAATGAAAAAACGGGCATTGTGATCAAAGATGGGAGTGAACCGCTAATACGTCGCTCTAAAATTTATGATGGTAAGGAAGTTGGTATCCTGATAGCCTCCAATGGGAAAGGAACCATAGAATTTACGCAAGTCTTTCGTAATGCGTTTCAAAATATCCATATTCAAGGTGGAGGAAACCCCACCATCCGCCAATCCGATATTTATGATGGTCAAGGTGGCGGGGTATGGATTACCGATAAAGGGAATGGCTTGATCGAGAATTGCAACATTTACAACAATGCACGATTTGGTGTCGGTATTGAAAAACAGGGAGACCCGACTATCCGCCAATCCAAAATATATGGAAGCCATTCGCATGGGGTTTGGATTTCGGTGGGTGGACGTGGAACCATTCAAGAAAACCAAATATATGGAAACGCTGAATATGGCGTTTATATTAATCCCAATACCGCACCTTCTTTGGTGAGCAATACCATCAATTCTAATGGGCAAGGGGATGTTCTCGACCTCGGTTTCTAATGCCAGACCAATCAAACCGGTAGGGATGGTTTTTGGAATAAGAAAATTATATTGGGTTTGGGTTATTTGCTTTGGGGCAAGTGGCTTGATGCCCCTTCATGCGCAGGAGCCTTTTGAAGAGGCAGCCGAGCGAATGCGTGGCGTTGCAATCCGTATTTGGACGGAAGTGGAGGACTTGGACGAGAGCGAAACGGTGACGTCACAAGGTGGTTCTGCATTGGTGATTGACAAAAGATATGTGGTTACGAATGCACACGTTGCCTTTGACCGAGATTTTTTCTTGAGAACCATTGGGGATCCTTGGGAACAACGGCGATTTGCAGCCGCAAAACTGAAATTCTCCTATATTGTTTCTTTGGGGCCGGGGCGGGAAATTCCTGCCGAAGTGGTTTGGCGCTCTCCAAAAGATGTGGCAATTCTTAAGCTATCGGAACCAATCCCGAAGGAGATTGTGCCATTTGTACCAGCAAATTGGGTGAGGATGGGGCAAACGGTGAATGTTATGGGCTATCCAGCGGCGGCGGATCGGGATGCTGGTGGGGATGATTTTTATATTCCCACTTTAACTAGAGGGATTATCAGCAAGGAAGTGCGGAAAGATGAATATGGAAGGAAACTGTTCCAGACGGATGCTGCAATCAACGCCGGAAATTCGGGTGGACCAATGTTCAACGCTTGTGGTGAAGTGATTGGGATAAATGTTGAAAAAGCGCTTACCACCATACGCAATACCAAAGGAGAAGAGGAACGGCTTGCCGTAGGCGAGGGCATAGGTTGGGCCTTGCCATTTGATGAGTGGGTATTGGGATTGGACGAATTAAAAATCCCTTATACCTATGCCACAGCGCCATGTACGGGATTGGCAACGAATGGCGGAAATAATTCAATCGCCAGCGGTGTAAACACCATCCGAGATCGGCTTTATTTAATTGGTTTATTGGTGGCGATTCTGTTTAGTGTAACCGCGCTCATTCTCGCCTTAACCAAACGCGGGCGCGTTATGATGCGTGAGGCGGTAACCAAAAGCCGTGAATTGGTGAGTCGTCGGATCCCAAGTGGACGGAATGCAAAATTTGTCGCCGGACCTCATGTACCTGTTTTGGCTTGTGTTGGTGGGTACTATGAAGGAACCTCAATTGAACTAGGTGAAAAACCGCTTGCCATTGGGCGAGATGCCCGCATGTGTCAGTTGGTTTATCCGCAAGACAAGACCGAAATCAGCCGAAGACACTGCGTAATTCGCTACGAAGAAAAGGATCATGCTTTTTTTCTGGAAGACTGCTGGTCTAAAAACGGGACATATGCCTTAAGTAGTGGCAAAATCCCCGGTGGCGAACAAATTGTGTTGAAGACCGGAGAACGCTTCTATGTTGGGGATTCTGGGAATATGTTTGAGGTCAATATCGAACCACTTGCGACTTCATGATTCAAAATTAGTTGTTCAGTGCCATGAGAACTTTGGCAAAGAGTTCGGCTGTTTCCTCGTTTATGTCCACTAATCGAATGGTGTCAATTGTAGAAGTAGAATGGTTTTTGAAATAGGATACCACCGTTCCAATTATCACAGTAATACATCTGGGTATTGGGTAGGCAAAAATACCACTGCTCACGGCTGGAAGTGAAAGGCTTTTTGCGCCCAGTTCATCTGCTTTTTTAAGCACATTTAGTATGGCTGTTGCCAATAAAGCATCTTCGTTGTGGTTCCCATCCACCCAGACAGGCCCAACCGCATGGATGATTCCGCGTGATGCCAATAAACCTGCACCTGTTACTACCACATCCCCAACAGCTACCGTTCCATTTTCTCGGACGTAATCGGAACTTTCCTCTTGGATCTTTTTGCCACCTTTGGCGAGGATCGCACCTGCGACGCCACCGCCGTGCCGCAGACGGCCATTGGCGGCATTTACAATCAGATCCGTTTTTTCTTCGGTTAAGTCACCAATACAAGCTTCGATGGTTACGCCTTGTGGCAGCGTAAATCGGTTAAGGACAATTGCAGACATGGGGTGTTTTTTACGTGAAGGAAACTGTAAAATAAAAAAGCCTCTCCCGTAAAAGAAGAGGCCACGAACAAAATATGTACTGAATCCGTTTTTTATTTATCCAATCCGGGATTTCTGTTCAGAAATTCGTCGTATAGGCGAGTTTGCATCGAAGTCAACGTAATGTTTCTTCCCGCAATCAAGACATGTGAGATTTGGGTTTTTGGCTCAAAGGGGTCGCCATTTGCCACAAATACCGTAGCCTCTTTGCCAATTTCGAGGGAGCCTAATTTGTTAGCAACCCCGAAAATTTCAGCAGGGATAATGGTAACGGCTTTTAGTGCCTGCTCTTTTCCCAAGCCATATGCTGCTGCATATCCGGCAAAATAGGGTAAATTACGGGCGTTCTCATTCGCCTCCGAGCGTAGCGCCACCTTAACCCCAGCTTTGTGTAGGAGTCCGGGGTTAGCATAGCCTCGGTCATAGCGATCGGAAGAGCGGGTTGGGAAAGCAAAGACACTTGCGGCCACAACAGGTACGCCAGAAGCGGCAATTTTATCCGCAACACGCCAACCTTCCCGTACACCGGTTAGAATGGCCTTTACTCCTTTGGCTTTAATCCATTGCAAGGCTGCTTCAATATCTTTTGCGGTGTTTACCTCGATAAGCAAGGGCATTTCTCCGCGTACAACTGGTGCTAATGCCTCCATTTCTGGAACATATTCAGGCGCTTTTGTACCAGCAGATGCTTTGTAGCTCCCTTGAATGCGGTTATAGTTTTGTGCTTGTTCCCAAAGATTGTTCAAGTCTTCCAGTGCTTTTTGATAGGCTTTGGTTATTTCTTCCTCTGAGCGACGATCAAAACCACCAAATCGCCCTGTGTTGGGAAAGTTCATGACCACACCCTTAAAGCCCGCAAACATCTGATCGGGGTTGTACCCGTGAAGGCGGACCAAGGCGGAGGTTCCCGGAAAGAGTCCGCCTGTGGGTACGGCTAAGGTGAAAAGCACGCCATTTACCCGAGTTACTGGAATCAATTCGGAGTTGGGGTTGATGGCTGTTAAAGCTTGCATTTGTGGAGTTATGTTTCCCAATTCGTCGTGATCTACTGTTTCGGGTAAAGACCCAACCTCCATTAACCCCAACTGGCCACCACTTTCAATGAATCCGGGGTAAACAGATTTTCCCGCACAATCAATGATGGTAGCGCCTGTTGGGATGACGACTGCCTTGCCAAGTGCGGCAATTTTTCCATCACGAATCAGTAAGGTGGCATTTTCTATAACACCATTGGTTACCGTTACCAAGCGTGCATTCGTCAGGGCAATCACTCTGGGGTCTGGATCGGTATGAAAACCAACCAAAAGCAAGGCCAAAGTGGAAAAAAAGAGTTTTAGCATTTAGGTATAGATTACAAGTTTAAACCCGTTTGATGGTAAAGTTTACCGGAAGGGTCATCCGAGACCGGACTTTTGTCCGTCCTCTCATACCCGGCAACCACGAAGGCATGTTCTGTACTAATTTGAGGGCCTCCTCGTCTAATTCTGGTGCAATTCCTTGCTTTAGGGTAATATTGCTAATGGATCCATCCCGCTCGACATAGAACTGGACAAATACGGTTCCTTCCAATCCAGCATCATAAGCAGCATCCGGATAACGAAGATTTAGACCAATATAGTTGCCCAATTCTTGTTCACCCCCTGGAAACTCGGGGGAAATCTCGGTTTGTGGCCCGAATAGCGTACAATTCAGACCGGAAAATGCAATAAGTAAGAGAACGAGAAGGTATAGTTTTTTTTTCATGTCTTTTCTTGGCTCTATTATTTGCTAATGCAAGGATTAATCATGACGGTGAAAGATTTTCTCACCTAATGACTGTGCGGCTTCTTCCATCAACCAATCCACGCCCTGCATACAGCGGTCTTCCGCATCATTTGAGAGATCGGCGGTCTCGATGGGCGCATCCGGACGCACGAGCAAGCGCATATCGTCAGGATCGGCTTCTCGGTCAAAACGAACAACACCGTCCACGATGGTAAATTGATTGATGGCATACACAGAAAGCGGATGGGCATTAAAAATCGCAATATCCGCATCTTTTCCAACCTCAAGGGAGCCGGTGCGGTGGTCTATGCCCAATTGGGAAGCCGGATTGATGGTAATCATCGCTAACGCTTCGTCATCGGTCATTCCGCCATATTTTTGCGTTTTAGCTGCCTCTAAATTTAGGTGGCGTATAAAGTCCGCAGAGTCCGAGTTGATAGAAGTTTTTACCCCGTTTTTGGTTAAGATACTGGCATTATAAGCGGTTGAATAATACACCTCCATTTTATAAGCCCACCAATCTGCAAAAACAGAAGCAGTTGCCCCAAAAGCGGCGAGTTCGGGCGCTACTTTGAATGCCTCGTTGGCATGTTGGAAGGTGACTTTTTGGATGCCATAGTCTTTTAAGACCTTTAAAAGCATCAGGATTTCATCAGCACGGTAGGAGTGGGCATGAATGAGGATATTGCCCTTTAGAATATCGGCCACCACCTCATTGCGGAGGTTATATGCCGGTGGAGGGCCAATGGGGTTCTTCTTATAGGCTTCCCATTCGTTCAGGTAACGTTTGCCACGCTCGAAAGCATCTCGGATGACAAACTCAACACCCATACGTGTTGAAGGATTAATACCGTTTCCGCGACCATGAACGCGGGTTGGATTTTCGCCAAGTGCAAATTTGATGGTACGTGGTGCTCCTTCCATGACCAATTCTTCGGGCAACTTAACGCCATATCGGTGTTTAAGGGTCTGGCATTGTCCTCCAATCGCATTTGCGGAGCCGTGCATGGCATGAGAAATGGTGGTTCCTCCAGCCAAAGCTCGGTAGATACTAATGTCTAAGGGGTTTACCACATCCCGTATTTGGACTTCAGCAGTAACGGGGTTGGTGGCCTCGTTTACGGCATCTATACCAATATGCGAATGGGCATCAATTATGCCGGGCATCACAAAACGTCCGGTTGCATCTATGGTTCGGTAGCCTGCCGGCGCACCGATGTTCTTACCAATTTTTGCAATTTTCCCATTGGTTACGAGCACATCCGCGGCCTCCAATGTGCCTTTTGTTACGGTCATAACCGTTCCATTGCGTATGAGTAGATTGCCTTTTTCTTGGGCAAAAACAAGAGATAAGCTCAAGAAAAATAGAGCTGAAAAAATAAATTTTGACTTCATGATCAGTTAGGTTTAGCCGTTCTGGAGCCAGTAACAGGTAGGTCCGATTGAAGGGAGGTGACATACACAGAGCCGCTCAGGGTGTCACCCTCTATTTTAAGGGTGAAAGCAATCTCCGAGTTCTGGGCAAAGCCTTTACAATTTATGGTTTGTCCCTCAACCTTAATGTCTTTCAGCTCAGAAGTTTCATTTTCAGTTTTGAGTAATCCACTAAGTGCCCGACCAGCAGCAAAAAATTGGATGCTCCCTTGTTGTGTTCCGCCGGGTGTTTCTACGGAAATGCTCCAAGTGCCTAAAGCAGCGGAGAAATCGTTTGTAGTGTCATTTGTTTTAGGGGTCTTATTTGTGGTTTGCTTTGGGTATTTGAACAATTGTCCTTCCACCATGACCATCCGAATTTGGCTTTTTTCATCAAAGATGGGGCCATCAGAGAAAACCAAATTAGCAATTTTCCCTTTTTCAATAGAGCCAAGCTGGGTTTCTATCCCCAATATTTTTGCAGGTTGGGTGGTCAATGCCGCAAGAAGTTGGTTCTCGTTTAGGCCATTTTGAAGCAAGACTGTAAAGTTTTTCTTGATATTGGTTACTTTAGCATCTTTTCCGGCGAAGCCAAAAGGGATTCCTGCTTCGGCAAATGCGGCTGCTTGACGGGCATACTGCTGAAAAGAACTTTTTTGGACTTCATACAGCCTCCTCAACTCGGATGGAAGTTGGGCTGGCATGTCTATACGGTCCTTCTTGGTCGCTGCGTTGGCTTGTTCTTTCGGCTCTTTTGGTGCTTCTGGTAAATCCAATGATAGAAAAACCGGCGTGGCCCTGTTTTTTAGTTGTGGGATAATCTCGTGACCATCTTTAAGACCGACCAAAATAGGCTTGTATCCCAAGTCATCGCCCATCCTTAGGCCACGAAGTGCATCTATGTATTCATTCGCAAAGAAGAAAAGTGGCTTTTCGCCTTTAATAAAAGGAAAAAGGGCCGTATGCACTGGATCGGTGATGGGGCGTTGTAAGCCTGCGGGATTTTTTTGATAGGTGGCCTCGTATGCCATGCTTTGTTTGGCCGCACCAAAGGCTTGTCGCCAGAAGGCCATTGTTCCCAAATCGTTAGAAGGATAAACCTGTTGCCCCTGACCACGCGCTGCGCCGAGCAATTGGCCCAAAAGTCCAACCTGTGGTACAAATATCATTTCGTTGGCATCCTTACCTGATAGAAACAGGAGGGCTGTTCTCCCCGGCATCATTCTGCCGTAAGGGGCTACATGGGCAGTCGTAAAGCCTAATTTTCGCCACTCAGCCACACTTGCATCATCGGCTTTTAAGACCGAGCGCACGTCAAAATCCGGCTGGATGCCTGCGCGGTGGTAGTCGGGTTCTCCGGGTCGAGGTATTCTTGGTAGTGGATCATCTTTTGGGCGTGGCACGCCGATGTGCGACAAGCCATCAATAAAACCCGCATAAACGGTGAGAGAGTCGCCCCGAAGTATTAAGGCGTCATAAGGTGCGGTTACAGAGGTTCCAATTTGTGTTATGATGCCATTTTCGATGACAATAGACCCTTTTTCTACTATCTTGCCCGGAGATTGCACAATTCGGGCGTTCACAATATGCCAATTTTTAGAAACTGGCGCGAGGGGTTTGTCTGGTGTTGGTTGCCCAAATGCGGGCGGGATCATCAAAATACACAACAGCCCCCACAAACGAAGATGTCTAAATCGCATAAGTTTGTTTGTTCAAACGCAAAAAAAAACGATTAAAAAGAGAATGTAAGGCTTATCCGATAAGCAGGCAAGCACAAATGAATGTATTAATGGAGCCATGCAATTGGGGAAAGGACTTGACGGCCTTTATATACCGCCACAAAAAGTGCGGTTCCCATAGGTTGTTCTTCTTTTCCAGAGGTTCCGATGAGGTCACCCTTTTCAAGGCGATCACCGACTTTCCGCTTGATGTTGGATAGATTCCCATAAACTACCGAGTACCCTTCGGTTTCGACGACGGCGCATTCTCCATATCCGGGTTGGGAAAAAATCTCTTTGACCACACCAGCCAATGCGGCGCGAACTACGGTCTCTGGAGGAGCCGAAATTAGGATTCCTACGCCATTGGGGTCACTTTTAGGTCTTAAATTTGTGGATAGGATGTCGGAAAGGCTAATGGCGGGGAGGCTTTTCGGGTGATGGGAATCATTCCCGTCTTGGTTGGAAAGGTTTTGGACTTGGCGATTCATGCCTTGGATATACCATTGCTTCAACTCGGCGGCTTCTTCAAGGTGAAGCCTTTCGTTCTGGAGCGTATTAAGCGAAGTTGCGGCTTGTCCAACCTCACGATTGAGTTGTTGGTGATAGCTTTCTGCTTCTTTTAGCAGGCTTTTAGTTCGTTCTACAAGGATGTTTGAGTTTCTAAGTTGGTTAGACAATTTGGCTTGAACCTGTAAATAAGAAGCAATTCGGGCGTCTCGTTGCTCCTTAAACTGCCTCAAATAATACAACCGTATCAAGAGTTCGTTTACCGAGCGCGAGCTAAAAAGTAAAACCGTTTCGTGTTGTCTGCCGTATTTGTACAAATAGATAGCCCGCTTTTTGGTGAACTGACTTTGTTCGTTCAGAAATTGCTGTAATTGCGCAATGCTCGCTTGTAAGGAGTCTTGTTGTGCATACAGTTGGGTTAATTTTTCTGAATACGACCGCATTTGTTGCTCGCGTTGGTAAAGATTCTGATCCTTTTGTTGGAGTCTTTTCCATTGTTTACGCTCTTTTTGGCGCAGATCTTCAATGGATTCTTCAAGCGTTTCCAATTCCTTCCGGAGGGTATCTTGTACCAAAAAAGCACGGTAAGGCTCGGCTGGGAGGTCTTTGTCAGCCGTTTTTGAAAGAAAAAACAACACAATGATGGCAAAAAATATCCACTTTAACATATTGCGGCAGATTTAATTTGAACCTATAAAGACATATAGACAGCCTTTGGGTAAAGTTGGAATCATTTAACGAATAAGAACCAACTTGGCTTTTTTTCGATCCACATTCAAGTCGAAGCTCATCGGTTCTGGATTGAATTCAAAATTACGGTGGTAAATTTTTACCGTGCGTTTTGCCAAGGGCTGGGTCATTTCCACCCGCCTTGGAATGACGATGTTTCCAAAAGCTGCTGGTTCGCTATAAACAATTTTTTCCGTCAATTCGTTTTTTACATTGCGGATCTCGGCTGTACGGATGCGGTAGGTTTTGGCATCTACGGTGTATTGTTGTCTAAGGTCGGGTGTACGAACCAAGATTTCATCCCCATTCTGGTAGGCTTCCCAATTAAAGCCACTTTCGGGTACGATCGTTCCAGTTAAAATGGCCATAATTTGCTCTATGGTTCCAGAAACGGGCAAAAACCGGTTCGCAAATGAAATGGAGCCATACGTCAATTCTTTTTCAATACGATTATAAACAAAAAAACTATCGCGGGTAACCAAACTTCTTGCCCCCTCAAAATTGAGGGCAGTAGCCCGATAGCTGGTGTAAAGCCCTTTTGCGGTGTCGTAACGGGAAAGGGCCGTAACGCTTTGTTCTAATTCCGGCGAATCAATGTCCATAGAGGAGGTGGCTGTTAACCTGTTGAATTTTGGGCGAACATTTTCCATCTTTGCAATAGTATCTTCTGCCAGTTGAATTTCTGGTGCTTTTTGTGGCGGTACGGGTGGTGCAATAAGGGGAGGATGGGTTATGGGCGGATTCTTCACTTCAATAGTTGGGGGCGGTGTGGGTGTTTCCTGCGGAATAATGAGGTTGCTTTGGATGCCACTACCATAAACGGGTTCGATACATGGTTTTGCACTGTTGCAGCCCGTAAGTAAGATGAGCAAGGCAAAAGCAAGCAGTTGGGTTTTGGGAAGGCGGGTCTTTAAGAAAAAAAAGGCCATATTGAAATCGGTTATTGGTTTTGAAATTCTAATTTGGCGCGAATGGTGGCTTGGTTTGGATCAATGGCCAAGGCCGCCTGCCAGCGTTTACGGGCTTCGATCAGGTTGCCTTGTTTTTGCAAAAGGTCTCCTTCAGCATCGTATTGCGCAATTTGGAATGCTGGAACATGGGCAAAATCGGATCGGATAATAGCCGCTGATTCGTTTAGAATGTTTTGTGCATCTTTTAGTTTTCCTGCCGCGATAAGTGCGCCGGATTGTGCATGTAATAATGCTGGTTGACCGGGGAACAAGAATCCCGCTTCCTGAACCAGTAGGAGTGCTTTAGAGGCATCCCCAACACGGGTTTGTGCCGCTACTGCCATCACCCAAGCATCCAAGTCTCGCGGAAACTTCTTGAGCCAAGTCTCCAATATATTGGCTGATTCTGGATATTTTCCTTGTTCGTAACGCACTTTACCAAGGAGAATCCATGCTTCGGCATTGTTGGGTTGCTCGCGGGTTACGACAAGAAGTGCTTCCTCGGCCTGATTTAGCGCAGTGGGTTCGGTGTAAATGCGTTTATAGAAGGCTTTTGCATGGTCAAGCGTCCAAGCATTGCCCGAAGGCACAATGCTGATTTCGGCGGATGCACGATTGTCTGGGCCTCGGTTTCCCGATAATTCTTGAAGTTTCAGGCGCGACTCCACATCGGAGGCATCCTGAGCAACTACTTTTTCTAAAAGAGTGATGATCGCCGCTTTTTGTTGTAAACGCTCCTGTGCCAAGACGATTTTCCGCAGAGACGCTTTGTCGAAGGGGTCTGAAGATACCACGGGCAACAACAGAGAAATCACTTCTTGGAAATTTCCGATGCGTTCGTACAATTCGGCCAATTTAAGGGTGTAAAGGATGTTATCTGGACGTAGCGCCACCATCCGCCTGAAGGTCTCGATAGCGTCGTTGGTATTTCCGGATTGGAGTTGTAACGCTGAAAGGTGGGTCAAGGCAACAAGATCGGTTGGATGTTGGTCTGCAAATTGTTGCCAAAGCTGCGTAGCCCGCCCTGCGTCCCCTTGTTGGTCAAGTAGCTTTGCCCAAAAGCCGATATAAACACGGTTCATGGGCGCGGCATGGCTGGCTTGTTGTGCATAAAATAGCGCACCTTGCCTGTTCCCGTTTTCGTGATGGGCCTCGGCTAATGCAAATAAGATGGCGGCTTGCCCCGGCGCAGCCAATAGAGCTTTCTCATATGCCGATATGGCTTCTTGATAATCCCGTTGAAAAGCCCGCGTCATCCCCTCGATGAGCAGTTGTGTGGCTTGGTTGTTTTCCGGAGCTGGAGTATTGGTGGCGGAAGGTTCTTGCGCCAAAACCGATGAGGCCATAAAAAACCATAAAAGAACGGGATAAATCAAGAAATTGTAAGGTTTTCGATCGGAATTGTTCATGTCTATGTTTGAGGCTTGGTTCAAAAAGGGGTTGGTTAGCGGTCGTTTCGTTATAAACGCCTAAACGTACAATTTTCTTGCCATCTTTTTTTCTACACTTACACTTGCATATCAAAGATAATTCTTGCACTTGGAAAGATAATTCAAGATATTAAGTCTTTGCGCACAAATTCCAAAAAATTAGACAATGGGCGATCACAATATTAATCGGTACTTAGACGAAGAACAATTGCGTCGGTTCACGGCGGCCATTCTTAGAGATGTTCGTGCTTTAGATTACATGTTGGAAAACAACCTAATCGAAAGCGGAAAACGCAGAATTGGCGCTGAACAAGAGATGTTTCTCATAGACGATCATTGGCATCCGGCCATGATTGGGGTGGAGGCTTTAGAAAAAATCAAGGATGACCATTACACAAGTGAATTGACCAAGTTTAATTTGGAATTTAACTGTGATCCTTTGCCTTTTACTGGAAAATCGTTGCGCCAGATGGAAAACCAAATTCAAGAACTGTTGGAACTTGGGCGCGATGTCTTGGCGACGTTTAATGCACATCCTTTGTTGATTGGTATTCTACCGACCATCACTCTTGCAGACTTGACCTTAGACAACCTGACCCCCAATCCAAGATACTTTGCCCTGAATGAGAGTATTAACCGCCTTCGGGGTAGCGAATTGTTTGAATTTCAAATTAGAGGAGAGGATGAGCTCCTCCTGAAGCACGATTCGGTGATGCTCGAAGGGTGCAACACCAGTTTCCAATGCCACTTCCAAGTGGGGCCGGAAGAATTTGCCAAAATGTATAACATTTCGCAGGCGGTTACGGCTCCAGTGATGGCAGTTTCTTGCTTTTCGCCCATTTTATTTGGCAAACGGCTATGGCGGGAAACCCGAATTGCCCTCTTTCAACAATCCATAGACACGCGGAGCAGCCATCAATATCTTCGGGAGATGAGTCCCCGTGTTCATTTTGGAAATGCTTGGGTGAACGAGTCGGTTTTAGAAATCTACAAAGAAGATATTGCCCGTTTTAGGGTTATTATGGCAGATGATAACATCCCAAACCCTTGGGAGGCGATAGAAAAAGGTGAAGCTCCCAAGCTGCGTGCGCTTCAATTGCATTATGGGACGGTTTATCGCTGGAACCGCGCTTGTTATGGCATTGGTGATGGGAAAGCCCATCTTCGGATTGAAAACCGCGTGATACCTTCTGGCCCAACACCCATTGATGAAATGGCCAATGCGGCTTTTTGGTTCGGATTGGTCAATGGTATGGCGGATGTTTATCCCGATGTACGAAAAGTAATGCGCTTCGATGATGCTCGTGGGAATTTTATGAATGCAGCTCGTTATGGAATGGGCTGTGAGTTCATTTGGACCAATGGTAAGCGCTTGCCCGCCGCCGAATTAATCGCAAACGAGTTGATTCCCTTGGCCACCGAAGGGCTTAAATCCGCACAAATTGCCACCGAGGACATTGATCGGTATATGGATGTATTAAAAGAACGTGTCGCTAATAAACAGACCGGCGCACAGTGGTTGGTTTCTTCCTTTAACCATATGGATGATGCCACCCGCGCACAAAAAATGAATGCACTGGTAGCGGCAACCCTCGAAAACCAAAAAGAAAACAAGCCTGTGCATACTTGGCCACTCGCAAAAGTTGAATCCATCCAAAAGTCAAAAGCCAATTTTGCTCGGGTGGAGCAATATATGACCACCGATTTAATCACGGTAAACGAGGAGGAGTTGATAGACTTGGTTGCCTCGCTTATGGTTTGGCGGAAAATCCGGTACGTACTTGTGGAGGACAATGAACACAAATTGGTGGGAATCGTTTCTCAAAGATCTTTGCTCAAATATGTGGTTGGGAATCCCGATCGCGATATTTATGCCCCGATTCCCGTTAAGCAAGTGATGACGGCTAATCCTGTGTTTATTTCCCCCGAAACGTCAACCGTTCAGGCGATTTCGATTATGCGAGACCAAGGTTTTTCTGCACTTCCGGTTGTGCGAGACGAAATGCTGGTCGGTATTGTCACCGAAAACGACTTTATGAAGATTGCTTCTGGATTGATGGATGATCTTTTTAAGGGAGAGCAATAGCAACCTCAGTGGATGAGCAATATTGGGCGTCGAACCACTTGCTTATGGGCCTCTAACCTCAAAAAATAATAACCACTTGCAAGATTTCCGGCCTTCAGCGTAAACCGTTGGAGGCCCTTTTCAAAAACGCCCTCGGCAATGACCATTCGTTCGCGCCCCAAGACATCGAAGAGTGTCAATCTAATTCGCTGTGCCATGGGTAACTCAAACGCTATTTGTGTAGTCTGGCTAAAGGGATTTGGAAAATTAATCAGGCTTATATCGCCAAGTGGTTGCTCTTCGCGGGAGAGTTGTGTGACGGGGATTGGTAGGTTTTTTCCGTCGGTACGAAACGAAGAAAAGAGTTTGGTGAAGGCAAAATCCGTTTGCGTCGTCCCTGAACACGTTAATGAAACGGAGGTAGGTTGTGCTTCTTGACAGGGGAAATCTCGCTGGATAGACCACATAGAAAGCAGTCCGAGGCCTTTTTGTTTGGCAAAAGTAGCCAGATTTTCACCATGTGATACCTTAAAAACTTCTTTTTCAACATTGTTGATGCCAATCATAGGTGTTACGCCCAACATATGCCAAATGTCTTCGTCGGTGCGTTGTAAACGTGCTTTTTGGAAAATAGCTTTAACCTGCTGAAAAGTACTGTCCAAGGCTTGTATAGCATAAAGGTCTAATTTTGTCACATCTTTAACCACCGACTCCCCATAGTTCATGGCCATGATGTTGAGGCCCATTAACCTTATCCCTGCATCTACAAAATCTTGTACAATCTTCTGACCAGCACCCGTTAAACCGGATGGCAAAACGGGCAAGGTTAACCAAATTTTAAGCATGGGGCGCTTTTTTTGTAGCAACACAAGGGCTTGAATACGTCTTGACAAGGACTCTTCGTCTGCTATCCAATCTCCTTCGATGTCAAAATCAATTTCGTTTTGATCGTATGCACGTAGAATTTCGTCCATGACCGCAGAAAGGGAAGCCGCATCTGGACATGTTTTCTCAATGGGAGTGCCTAAGGCTCCACCAAAAGACAGTGCAGCATGTCCACCTGATTTCCTAAATTTTCTTAGCATTTCTAAAAGATAGATTGATCCATCTCCAGCTGCTTCCTGCGATTTTGTTGTACTGTAAAGGGTGTACCCACCCCATTTGGGCGTGCAAGGTTTTGCATTTTGGTCATTCACGATAAATCCCATGACAAAACGATTGAGATTGGTTTTGTTCTGATATTCGTTAAAGTCAGGAGGAGGCCAGAGTGAGGCATCGGCGAATGGTGCAAAGCGCCCTAAGTTGGAGTCCGAAATTTCAAAATGAACAGGTAAAACTTCCGAAACATCGTTCTCAAACAAATCGGGTAAGCTGATTAACGAAAAGGATTGCAAGGTAAAGGGCGGATACATCACCGCTTCGGACGTTGCTTCATATGAACCCGGGCGCAAGTTCTCCCAACGAATAGGGCCGTTAGAAAGCGAATCTGTATAAACATGTACATCATTGGCTAAACGGATAAACGATCTTGTCTTGGCCGGTAAACCAGTAACATCCAATAATAATGTGGCGGGTTTTTCCGGCGAAAAAGGGGTAATTTTATATGCTAACGTGACCTCGTTGGGCTTGTCAAAGAGCGGTATTGTGCTTATCGGTGTTTTCTCCAGTTGTGCAATTTCAAAGTTGTAACCGGGATCATTGCTGGTGATCGTGAAAGTAGAGTCGGCCAAAAGTTCTGTAAACTCTTTTTGGGATCCCCAAGGAATGGTTTCTTGCCAAAAATACCCCCCATGACTCGTTACAGTGATGCGCGGAGCGGGTATGTTGGGGTGTGGCTGAGGCGGCATTACAAGCTGCATCTTCGTCCACAGTACTATGGGCAGCCATTCTAACTGAACTTGTTCCTCCCAAATTTCTGGGGTAATCTCAATCGGAATTGATCCGGGTTTTGGGTCTAATGTGTACCTGCCTTGTTCATAGAGTCGTTCTTGTTCAATGGAATAAGACCCAAATGGAAGTTTCTCATAAACATAAGTTGAATCCCAAGAAGCAGTAAAAGGGACACTGAAATCTGGCCCTACCAAGGTAAGTTGTGGTGCGCGTGCTTCGATAACAGGATGTGGGGATGAGGGCATTTTGAGGTGAATGACGCCTTTTTCGGGCGACCATACGGATGTCGTCGTTGTGAGACGAAAACTGTTCCATACGGCCTCCGAGGATTCCGTCGTATCTGCATGGACAACAACATAAAAAGAACTGTCTGGCCGAAGTAGTGTTGTTTCTGGTGTACCTTCCAAAAAGAAAAGGGAAACTTGATGAGCATAATCTTTCTCTGCTGTTACGCGGCTTTGTGCAACGATATACGCTGTTGTAGCGGTCTCGAATCTGCTCGAATCTGCTATCGCTTGTTTTTGTGTACGGAAGAAAATTTTTCCATTGTGAAGATATAAACCGTTATTGCTTTTGTTTTGAAAGAAAATGGTAATCAAATCCTTTGGTTTGTCGGGAGAGCGTTTGCGGAACATGGCCACACGCCAAACAGAAGAGGAATCTGAATAAACCCGAAGTGAATCAGAGGCTAGGGGATTAAGACTGGTTTGAAAGGGCTTGGCTGCGTGTACATAGTACGGTATGGCAATCATGCCCAAAACCATTAACCAAGTATGTTTCATAGACGCTGAATCAAGTGTGCCTTTTAATTTATTAATCGTATATCGCAAGATAAAGATTATTAATTCTGCCAAAGGAAAAAACTTTTTGTGTATTAAAAGACCCTGTGGAACCTGAACGGGTTTAAGGGCTTTACATTTTTTTATCACATTAACCATGCCAATTATGACAACTGTTGGACAAATTGCACCAGAAATTTCCCTTTATGCACACGACAAGAAATTGGTGAACGTCTCTGCACTAAAAGGCGAAAAACATGTACTCTTGCTCTTTTTTCCTCAAGCATTTACGGGGGTATGTACCAACGAGCTGAATATGGTGAATAACGAGTTGGAAGAATATGACGAAAATCATGTACAAGTATATGGTATCTCTACCGATTCGCCTTTTACACTTGCTGAATACGCAAAAGTGAACGCCCTGAACTTTCCCCTGCTAAGCGATCATGACGTGGCGGTGGGCGAGGCTTTCGGGATTAAATATCCCACGGGTGGCTTTGCACTCGGCATGAGCCGTGTTTCTAAAAGATCTGCATTTCTTATTGATAAAGAGGGTATCGTTCGATATGCAGAAATACTTGAAAATGCAGGGCATCTGCCAAATTTTGAAGCCATTAAGTCCTGTATTAAGAGCCTCTGAAGTTTACGGCGATGCGCATCAAGATTTTGTTTTTTAGTGTAATCAGAGACCGTTTAGGCCAAACAGAAAAATGGCTGACCCTTCCCGAAAATGCTTCAGGGAAAGATCTGTTAGACCACTTAACTACTGAATTCCCTGATATTGCACCCTTCCGATCTGTTATTCGGTTAGGGGTAAATCAGGTGTTTTGTGCGGAAACGGTGCAACTTATGGACGGCGATCATGTTGCTTTGATTACGCCAGTTAGTGGAGGGTAAATGGGTTTTGAAATGCCAAATTCAGACACTTGGGTGGGTATTTCTGATGCTATAATTCCCAGTCAAGGCGCGTTGACTTTCCTTTCCCACCCCAATGCTGGTGGAACTGCCTTATTTATAGGAACAACGCGGCAGAAAACGGGCGCTTTAGAAACCAAATATCTCTTTTATGAAGCCTACGTGCCGATGGCGTTGGCTGAGATGAAACAACTTAGCATAATTGCGAAAGAACGCTGGCCTATTCTGCGATTGGTTCTTTTGCATCGTTTGGGCGAAGTTGCCATTACAGACACAAGCGTCCTGATTGGGGTTGCCACGCCCCATCGGGATGCGGCTTTTGCGGCGTGCCGATGGCTGATAGATAACCTAAAAGAAACCGTTCCCATTTGGAAAAAGGAAACCTTTTACGATGGAACGTCTATATGGGTAAACTCATTAGGAGATCAAAAGGGTATTTCCCCGGAACGCTTGTAACAATGTAGTTGATGTTGGGAAAATTAACACAAGAGGTTTGTCGTAAAGCAAATGAAAACCGATAAAATCTTCCATAAACTCTTTGCCGAGTACCCTTACATTCTCTTTGAACTGATAGGCAGGGTCAATGAAAAAGACAAGTATCACCCGTATAAATCGGTAGAAGTGAAAGAAAAGTCTTTACGGATAGACGGGGTACTTGTTCCTTTACTTCCGCCGTTTCCACTGCTGATTGTTGAAGTGCAGATGCAGCCTGATGTGCGTTTTTATCGGAGGTTGTTCGCCGAAACCATGCTTTACCTCCATCAGCAAGACTATGCGGGGCTGTGGAAAGCGATTGTCATCCTTCGCGACCGTTCCATGGAACCTGTGAAGGATCCTGCTCACCAAGTTTTTTTTGATGCAGGTTTTATTGAAGTTTACTTCATCGAAGATTTGCGAACAAATCAGGTCGAAAATTTAGCATTCGATTTGTTACGACTAATCATTGCATCGCAAGCAGAAGCCGTCCCTTTGGCTAAAAGGGTAATGCACTTGTCTCACAATCCTACTACGAAAATTACGGAACAAAATCTGGCACAAGTCATTGAAATGATCGTCTTTAGCAAATTTCCAAAGCTAAGTAGAGAGGAGATTCAAGCCATGTTAGCATTAGATTTTGACATCAAAAACACGGTGATTTATCAACAAGCCGAAAAAGAGGGTCTTGAAAAAGGCATGGAGAGGGGTCTTGAAAAAGGCATGGAGAAGGGTATAGCTTGGGAGCGCAAGCGCACGATTGAGCATCTCAAGAAAGTGATTGTCAAGCGATTTGGAACAATTCCGGATACGTTGTTGGTGAAAATAGAGCAAGCCACCTCAGAACAACTTTTCGATCTTTATGGCCAAGTCATTCTGGCACAACGCATAGAAGAACTGAGTGCTTAAGCTGTTTTCAAAACTATATTCAAAACAAGTCCCAAAAACATATTATGCCCTTAAATAGAGAGGGTATTGGCATACTTGTCTTAGGGATTTAATTCGTTTAATAACAATAATTTAAAACACTAAGCGTACGTCACAAAAAACAAGGGATAGAAGACAACCTCTACCCCTTGCCAGATCAATCACAACGGAAAAATCTATTGCTTTGACCAAATGTTATTGCTTCTGTTTAGGTCCATAGAAGTTTGCTTGGGGTCAATCTCAACCTTTTGGACAACTCCTTTTGTAACTTCTAACTTGGTTGTCCGGCTACCTTTCAGCCAATCCGTAACAGGAAGTGTAAGGGTTTCTTTTTGCCCGTTGGTGTAAGTGACTTCTACCAGCGACATCATAGGGAAATTGCCCTTGTCCTCAATAACGATTGTAGTTTTTTTTCCCTTCGCCGTGACTTCTTTAACGCCTTGGTCAACTGTCCAAGTGGTGTACCAACCAGCCGACCAGAACCAGTCCATATCTTTCCCCAAAACATTTTCAAACGTATTAAAAAAGTCTTGGTCATAGGGATATTTAAAGGCCCAACGTTTGGCATATTCCCTGAGGACGTCCACCACTTTATCATGACCAATTACGCCACCCAATGCACGTAAAAGTGTAGCTGGTTTGTCATAAGCGGCGATGCCTCTTGCTGGTGAAGTGATGGGGTAATTATCGGTATGCCGCCCGATTTCAATTTCATTGCCCGTTCCTGCAATGCGGAAATAGCTGTTTATTTTTGGATCCCAAGCATTTTCTTTTGGGAAGAATGCGTTGTAGCCATCATTTTCGTTGTAGGTAGTCAATCCTTCTTCTGCCCAACAAAACGACTTCTCATCTACACCAACGATCATAGGGAACCACATGTGTGCGATTTCATGGTAGGTAACGCCAAAAAGTGCTTGTGGGGTACGCGAGCCGCCAATATGGGTGAGCATTGGGAATTCCATTCCACCACCAATAAAGCCTTCTAAGGTGCTCATGTGTGGCCAAGGATAGGGAATATAACGTTTGGAAAGATGCTCAATGCTGAATCGGGCATACTTTGCAGATTGCTTCCAGACGGTTTTTTCGGGGCGGTAAAAAGCGTGGATCATTGAATAATCGGTTTTACCGTCGTTGTTCAAATCCCCAACGGCTGCGCGTGTGGCATCCCAAATGTATTTGTCGGAGGTTGCCCACGTAAAGTCTCGAACCTTCTCGGCGGTGAAGTGCCACGTTAATTTTTCAGATGTGGTAAGGGTTGCTTTGCCAGCATCCCGTTCTTCTTTGGTCAGGACATGTACCACCGAGTCTTGCGAGGCGGCCTCACGGAGGCGCGACAAACGGTCTGCATCTAATAAGGCTTCTGGATTTTGTAGCGCACCCGTACCGGAAACTAAATAGCCTTTCGGAACGGTAATTTTTACGTCATAATTCCCAAAGTCATTGTAAAACTCTCCGTTGCCAACATATTGATCGCTGTCCCAGCCACGAACATCATCATAAACAGCCACCTGCGGGAACCAATAAGCCACAATATGGACTTCTTTATCGTGCCCCATTCTGAAGGAGCGTTCTGGCAACGTAAAAGACCACTTAATGCCTAAGGAAATGCTTTGTTTTGACTTAAGTGGTTGCGACAATTGCAAACGCATCTGGGTTCCATTGATTTGTGGTGTAACGGTACTCCACTTCTCTGTTTCACCGGGTTTGCTGGTTAATACTTTCGTTTCACTAATGACCATTCCATCTGTAGCAAAGGGTATGGGACGATTTCGGAAAGCCGTAGGCTTGTAGAGGTTTTGCCGCAGGTTAAGAATGACGAAGTTTAAATCATTGGGACTATTATTGGTGTATTGAATGGTCGAGGTGCCTGTGATGAGTTTTGAAACCGGATCTAATTCAGTCTCCATAACATAATTGGCGGTATTTGTCCAATAATTAGGGCCGGGAAGCCCTGTAGTGGTTCTTGTTCCTTTCGCAATGGCGGCCTCAAATTGCGGAGAGGGAAAAATAGGGTATGGAATTGGGCGGTTTTGTTGTTGTGCCCAAGCAGCCCAAGGCAGGAAAAAGCATAAAAGTAAGGTTCGGATCCACATAAATATTGGATGTTTAGATTAAACAATAGCGTCTAAGATGGACGCCAAGATATTTTTCAAGTTACGAACCTATCACATGAAGAAAAAGGTAAGGCGCAAATATTTCTACTTCCTCCTTGCTTTCAAACTGAAAATAACGCTATCTTCGGTTCCGTTTAAAAAACGTATAAGCCCAAATGGCGGAATTGGTAGACGCGCTACATTCAGGGTGTAGTGGGCGTATGCTCGTGGAGGTTCGAGTCCTCTTTTGGGCACGTTTTAAGCCTGTCTTCGGATATGAAGGCAGGCTTTTCCCATCATGTAACCATATGAAAAAGGGCACCACACTTGTTGTAGTACCCTATGGAAAACAAATTGGAGCGACCTTTTTAGAACTTCAAGTGTACATCCGCCTTTTTAAGCGTAAACTTGCCCCGTAACGTTCCCTGAAGCACCACAACCGTAACGGTTCCTTTAACCTTTAAAGCACGAATGGCTTTATTTACAGCCTGCTTAATACCGTCAACTGATAATGTTAGGTAGTCTGGAGCCAAACTTGCCTTTACCGATTCTGGGAGTATTGGATAATCCGCAGCAAGTTCTGTACATGCCCCAATGGGAACTGGATTTGGAGAAATCGCAGTTACCACACTATTGGTAATGGTCAGGATAACTTGACCTGCACAGTAACCTTGGAGATTAATGGCTATACGTACTTTTCCATTTTGTGCAGAGGTCTTGCCAAGTGCATCGGTAGTTTCGGTAAAGACGAGTTGGTCGGTTGCTAAGCGAATCTCGTCTGCCTCAAATACTTTAGGCAGGGTTACGTTCCCCAAGCTTACTTCGCCAGAGGAATAGCCTATGGAACCATTCGCGACCGGAAGTTCTGTGGCAAATTTATCCATTGGAACCGTAACATAGTCCACACCCAATTTTTCTGCAAGGAAGTCACACCCGTTTGAGGTCAGAGCAACTGTCGCGAGTACCATAAATGCGACAAGACGACGAAGACTCGAACGTAATAACAGATTGTTTTTCATGAAGTTGTTGATTTTGGTTGGTAGTTGTGTTGTATATAAAAAATGATTGGTGGTATAAGTGAAGGGTTGGTTGAAAGGCGATATTGTTGAAATGAATAAGGGATAACCAGAAAGGTTAATAAGTCCCAAACTACAACATAAATGAAGCAAGATGCAAGTAACCTTTTCTGGTTGAAAGATTTTTTTTCAAGGCCAATGTTCAGTAATTTAGCCCTACTTTATCAAAACCTGCTCCTGATACAACTTGTATTGGAATTTTGCCATCGTTAATCTGTCATAATGATTGCTACCTTTTTTTGTATAGATGCCCATACTTGTGGTAACCCCGTACGGGTTGTAACCGGTGGTGGCCCTTTTTTAGAAGGCCGGACGATGGCCGAACGCCGTTTGGATTTCTTGGCGCGGTACGACTGGATCCGCAAAGGACTGATGTTTGAGCCAAGAGGGCACGATATGATGTCCGGTTCCATTTTGTACCCGCCTGCTGATGATGCCCGTGATGTTGGAATCTTGTTTATCGAAACCAGTGGGTGTTTACCCATGTGTGGTCATGGAACCATTGGAACCGTGACCGTGATGATTGAAAGAGGCTTAGTCCAGTCGAAAACACCCGGTTTGTTACGTTTAGAAACCCCAGCCGGAAATGTAGATGCTTACTACACCTTGAACAACGGAAAAGTAACCTCGGTGAGGATCGTTAATGTACCTTCTTTTTTGTATGCGACCAATTTGGTGGCCGAGGTGCCGGGATTAGGAACCCTTACTTGTGACATTGCGTATGGGGGGAATTTTTATGCGATTGTAGAACCTCAAGCCAATTACGGTGGATTAGAAACCTTCTCTGCCAGTGATGTCCTCCGATATAGCCCGCTGCTTAGAAAAGCCCTGAACAAAAAATACACCTTCCAACACCCTACCGATCCGCGGATTTCTGGTCTAGGGCATATCCAGTGGACAGGGACGCCCACCAAGCCGGAAGCACACGCCAGAAATGCCGTATTTTATGGAGATAAGGCCATAGACCGTTCGCCTTGTGGAACCGGAACCTCTGCAAGAATGGCACAATGGGCGGCGAAGGGGAAATTATCGGTTGGCGACTCGTTTGTGCACGAAAGCATCATTGGCAGTATGTTTATTGGGCGGATGGAGGCTAAAACGAACGTAGGAGACTACAATGCCATTGTTCCGAGTATTGAAGGTTGGGCAAAGATCACAGGATTTAATACCATTACCATAGACCCAGAGGATGATCCATATGCGTATGGATTTACCGTTGTATAATCAAAATAAACAATAATTTATGGCAAAGGTGACTATTGTTGGTGGTGGGATTATTGGACTCTGCGCGGCTTATTATGCACTTGCGGATGGCCACGAAGTAACTGTCTTAGATAAAGGAGAAGTGGGACATGGTAGTTCTTGGGGCAATGCTGGATGGATTACTCCAAGTCATGTTGTCCCTTTGGCCGCACCCGGTGTAATCCGAAAAGGTTTGAAATGGATGCTCGATCCTGAAAGTCCGTTTTACATACAACCTCGCTTAGAACTGTCTTTGGCAAAATGGCTTTGGGATTTTCGATCTTATGCCAATGAAAAACATGTTAACCGTAGTATTCCGATCTTGGGTGATTTGTGCAAGACAAGTTTAGCATTGTTCAAAGAATTGAATGAAGTCCTTGAGCATGCGTTTGGTTTCGAGGAGAAAAGTTTGATTTTTGCAGCAAAAACCGATACCGGCTTACATTCTTGTTTGCATGAAGTAGCGGCAGTAAACAACGCAGGAATGGAGGCGAGGCCGCTACTGCTGGAGGAAATGATCGCTTTAGAACCAACCTTACGTGCGGATTTAAAAGGCGGCGCCTTGTTTAAAATAGATTCGCATATGGATCCCGCCCAATTTATCCTTCGATTGACCGACTATCTGAGGGCTTCTGGAGCGACCATTCTGGAAAACACGGCTGTCAAGGGTTTTGAAGTCCAAAAAAGCGAAATTAAAGCGGTTCGTACAGCCCACCAATCTCTCGAAAGTGATGTCGTGGTACTGGCCATTGGGGCTTGGTCTTCCGCAATTAGCCAAGTATTAGGGCTAAAATTGCCTGTTCAGCCGGGAAAAGGGTATAGCTTAACCGTTCCGCAAACCAGAACCAAAACCAAAACCCCTGTATTGTTGGTTGAACGTAGCGTGGCCATCACCCCACTTGGAGATAATATCCGGTACGCCGGTACGATGGAAATGGCAGGAATGGGCCTGAAGATCAATCAACGACGGGTGGAGGCAATCAAAAAAGCCATCCCTGCATACCTTACGAATTATGATCCTACGGTAGCAGATAAAGCAATACCTTGGGCTGGATTGCGTCCTTGTTCCCCAGATGGCTTACCGTTAATTGGTGCTGTGAAAACACTTCCCAACTTATTTGTTGCTACAGGACATGCCATGATTGGTGTAACTACGGCAACCGGAACCGGAAAAATTATTGCAGATTTAATTGCAAACAGGGCTTCCTTTATGGATCATAGACCATTTGCCGTAGAACGATTTTAGGTTGTATGAGTTATATTTTTTTGTATAAATATTATGTTTTAAGTTATTTATTTGTCCTGCCTTTGGTTGTGGTGGGGGGATGCCAATTTACAGAAATACAGCCCTCAAAACCCCAGATCAAAGATCCAAAGAAGCCTTCACAACAAATTGAGGGCGTTGCTTTGGAAATTTTGGAAGATGGAAAACCTAAACTGCGGGTGAGAGCAGGAAAAATGGCACGTTTCGAGCGAGGAGATTCTGTTTTTGCGTTATTGGAAGCGGGAAAATCCAAAAATCAAGTTATGGTGGATATTTTCGATGAAGCAGGCTTGCCTTCTGCAAAAATCAATATGGATAAGCTACGGTTCGAGGAGGCAACGTTGCACCTCACGGCTACCGGAAATGTTCAAGTAGAAGCCGGTAAGGGGCGTCGCCTACAGGCGGAGCACTTGGTTTGGGACAACCTCACACGTAAACTTTCAGCAAAAGGGCTTGTTAAAATAATTTCTGACAAAGAGCAATTACAGGGCTATGATTTGGTTACGGATGAAACCATGACCAATTATAGCGCGCGCAAACTGACGGGCCAAGTACGTGTGAGTGGATTATGACGAAGCGCAGAACCAGTTGTTTATTTCTCATTTTATTGGGTTTTATATATCCAAAAGTGCTCGTTTTTGCACAAGTTACCCCTCCAAATGTGCCCACACCAAGAACTGCACAAGTTGATACAACCCAAGTACCTTCTGGCCCAATTGGTAAATTGGTGGAAATCCTAAATGCGGATGAAACCATTGGAACAGCAACCTCCCGTACCTTGCGCGGAAACGTCCGTTTGCGCCAAGAAAATACATTGTTGCGTGCCCAGCAGGTCGTGGAACGGTTTGATAGCAATGTAATTACCCTAAGTGGAAAAGTTTGGATGGTGCAAAATGGTGATACCCTCACGGCGGATCAAATTGTCTATAATGCCATCAATAAACAAGCTAAAGCCACCGGCAATATTCGCGTTTCCAATGGTCAAACACGTATTTTTACAACCTCTGGCGACTACGACGCACAAACCAAGTTGGTTCATTTTACGACGGGTGCGCGGATTTTAGACAGTACGGCAGTGATTACAGCCAAAATGGGTCGCTTTTCTAACCAAGATAAATGGGGAAATTTTGAGGGTGATGTGAAATTGGTGGATGGCAAAACCATTCTAACGGCTGCAAAAGGATCATATAATACAACCTATAAATGGGGAGAATTTGAAGGAAATGTCCGACTAATAGACGAGAATATAGAATTAAAATCATCTAAAGGAGTGTATTATAGAGACTTACAGGAAGCCTTCTTTTATGGAAATGTGGTGTTGAAACATCCTGATTTTCAACTAAAAGCAGACTCCGTTACCCATAATCGTAAAACCGATATTTCATTTGCTCGTGGGAATGTTTATTTAGAACGTTTTGACAAAGAAAGCGAAAAAAATAATACTTCCGTAGCCCGTACTTTTTTATTTGGACGTTCCCTTTACCATACAAATAAAACCAAAACTTCTGTATTGCGTGGAAATCCGTTGGTTATCCGGCTCAAATCCAAAAAGGAGAACCAAGCCGTATTAGATACTCTTTTTATGGCTTCTCGGATGATAGAAACCAATGAGCCATCGGCAGGCCAGCAAATTATCTTAGCAAGAGGCCAAACCCGCATCCGACAAGGCAGTTTTGCGGCACGCTCGGATTCTTTGAGGTATGAAAAAAGCGAAACATCAACGCAATTTCGCGAATCAATTCGGCTTTTTAAGGCTCCGTTGGTGTGGTCGAGAGATAGCCAAATTTCCGGTGATACATTACGTTTAAACCTTAAAGAAGGTAAACCAGATACACTTTTTGTATTTGGAAGGGCCTTTGTGGCTAAATTGGATTCTGTGCTCAATAAAATAAACCAATTAAAAGGGAAAAAATTAGTGGGCTTTTTTAAAGAAGACACCCTGCGTACCGTAACTATTTCGCCGCAAGCCGAAGCGATATATTTTACGAAAGATGAATTAAATAAACTTTCTCAAGGCATCGAGCTAAAGTCAGATTGGTTATACCTTACATTCGAAAATGAAAATATAAAAACATTAGATGCTTTTAAACCCGATGGAACCATTTACGAAGCAGAAATTATACCTGAAAATCTTCAGTTAAATGGATTTAATTGGCAACCTGAAGAACGACCTAAAAAATCGGATTTTCCGGTTGATGCTGCACAATGGGCTTGGATTCGAGAACGGATGGAACTGCCGCCGGAACGGAAAGCGTCCGAAACCGTTACACCACTAACCGCTAAGCCTAAAACACCTCGGAAACCTCGTGGAAAACGAACAAATACCGCTCGAACAAAGCGTTGACATAGCCCAGTCCTCTATAACGATCCCCGATGAACAAAAGCACTCGGTATTATCAACCCGTGGTTTGGTAAAACAATACCGGAGGCGTGCAGTCGTAAACCATGTGGATGTTCAGGTGAAGCAAGGGCAAATTGTGGGGCTGCTTGGACCAAATGGCGCAGGAAAAACCACTACCTTCCTGATGATGTGCGGCATGGTGACGCCAGACGAGGGAGAGGTTTATATAGATGAACGGAAAATTACCCGCTTGCCCATGTACAAACGCGCAAGGCTTGGGATCGGATACTTAGCGCAAGAAGCCTCCGTATTCCAGCATCTAACGGTGGAGGACAATCTGAAAGCTGTTTTGGAATACCAATCTATCTCGAAAACAGAACGGAACAACCGAATTGAGCAGCTTTTAGAAGAGTTTGGGATTGAACGCATCCGAAAATCAAAAGGGTATATGCTTTCTGGTGGTGAGCGGCGGCGTTGCGAAATTGCCCGCGCACTCGCTACCCAACCTAAATTTCTCTTGTTAGACGAGCCTTTTGCAGGAGTAGATCCCATCGCGGTCGAGGATATTCAACGGGTTGTGGCACACCTCAAGAAAAAAAATATTGGTATTGTTATTTCAGACCACAACGTCCATGAGACATTGGCCATTTGTGACATTACCTATATTTTATACAAGGGCGAACTCTTGCGGCATGGTACGGCGGAGGAACTCGCCGCCGACGACGTGGTGCGTAAAAGTTATCTCGGTGAGAATTTTTCACTCGAACGGTATCGGTTTTAAAGATAAAAGCGTTTCCAAATCTAAAGTGATTTGTGTAGTCATGCCGTTTAATTGTATTATGATGGTACAATCCCTGTACTTCCTCATTAAACAACAAACAAGGAAATCATGGTCGTAATCATGGATGCCGACGCCCCCGAACAACAGGTGGAAGAGGTTATCGGTAAGTTAAACAACTATGGGTTTGATGTTCACCGCTCAACAGGTGTGCGCCAAACGGTTCTTGGAGCCATTGGCGTAAAACCCGATTTCGACATTCGGCACATTAAGGTTTTGGATGGCGTCTCCGATGTGTACCGCGTCACAACACCCTATAAATTTGCAAGCCGTACTTGGAAGAAGGAAAATACCATCATTGATGTGGCTGGTTTACCCATTGGAGGGGACGAATTGGTCGTGATGGCGGGGCCATGTTCCGTAGAAAGTGAAGAACAGATCGAAACCTCGGCGGCGGTTGTAGCGGCATCTGGCGCCCAAATCCTGCGCGGAGGTGCCTATAAACCACGTTCTTCGCCGTATGCATTCCAAGGCTTAGGGGTTCCTGGTCTGAAAATGATGCGAGAGGCCGCTGATCGTCATGGCCTTAAGGTGATTACGGAAGTCATGGAAATCAACCAAATAGATGTGGTGGCGGAATATGCCGACATTCTCCAGATCGGTGCGCGAAATATGCAGAATTTTTCTATGCTGCGCGAATTGGGAAAGGTCAATAAACCCATCTTCTTAAAACGCGGCCTTTCCTCTACGTTCGAGGAATGGATTATGAGTGCCGAATATGTGATCGCTAACGGCAACCCGAACGTGATGTTCTGCGAAAGGGGCATCCGGACGTTTGAAACCTATACCCGCAACACGTTAGACCTCTCTGCTGTTCCCGTAATCAAACAAAAAAGCCACCTGCCCATCATTGTTGATCCAAGTCACGGCGTTGGGATTCGCGATAAAGTCGCCCCGCTTGCAAGAGCAGGTGTTGCTGTTGGGGCAGATGGTCTCATGATCGAAATTCACCCCGATCCGCCAAAAGCGATGAGTGATGGGCCGCAATCTTTGTATTTCCCACAGTTCCGCGACATGATGCTGGAACTTAGAATGATTGCGCAAATTGTAGGACGCCACCTCCCAGAGCAAGTTCTTAGTGCCTAAAAACAACAGCGCCTCGTCGTAAGAGGGGGCGCTTTTTTTATTTCTTGCATTGCCATAAATTTTGATGTAATTTATCAATCAATCTTCTTGTTATCCATTAAAGGTGAAAAGTAATTTCGTTAAGTATTATAATTAAAAAGCTTAACCCAAATTAATAAACCCATTAATGCCTACCAAGTATGTATTCTAAGAAACGTATCTGAAGCAAATTCCTCATGCGCATTCTGCGCTCTTCCAGATCTCTTTCCCAAACTGTTTATCTCCTTTTTGTCTTGTAAATCCTTAAAATAATTAAAGTTATGTGTGGAATCGTAGGTTATATAGGCCATCGTGAAGCAACGCCTATTTTATTAAGTGGGCTTCAACGGCTCGAATATCGTGGGTACGACTCGGCAGGTGTTGCGGTCATCAATGGCGCATTGCATATCCGGAAAAAAAAGGGTAAGGTCAAAGAACTTGCCAAGCTCATCCAAGAAAATCCTGTGCAAGGCCAGTTAGGCATTGGGCATACCCGCTGGGCCACACACGGCGCACCGGACGACATCAATGCGCACCCACACGCGGCTGGAAACCAGCAATTTGCGATGGTTCATAATGGAATCATCGAGAATTATGCGGCACTGCGCGAAAAATTGATGATCGAAGGGCACACCTTTACCAGTCAGACCGATACCGAAGTCCTTGTGAAACTTATCGAGGACGTTAAAAATAAAACCAATCTGCCCTTAGAAGAAGCCGTCATCCAAGCCCTTAGCCAAGTGGAGGGAACCTATGGCATTGTGCTGGTCTCGCACGAAGACCCCGACTTGATGATCGCAGCTCGGAACGGAAGCCCGTTGATTCTGGGTATTGGTGAAGGCGAGTATTTCCTTGCTTCGGATGCCTCTCCGTTGATCGAATACACCAAGCAAGTGGTTTATCTGAACGATGGCGATGTATTAACCGTCCGTAGAAGTGGGTTCGAGATTAAAACCTTAGACCATCATGTACTCAAACCAGAAGTGCATGAACTTGAAATGGAATTGGAGGCCATCGAAAAGGGGGGATACGACCATTTTATGCTCAAAGAAATTATGGAGCAGCCAGAATCTATCCGAAATTGCTTGCGGGGACGGATTCGTCTGGACGAGAACATGATTCAATTGGGTGGCTTGGTGGATGTGATGGATCGGCTTCTGGCGGCAAAACGGATTGTGATTGCGGCTTGTGGAACCTCGTGGCACGCGGGTTTGGTGGGGGAGTACCTTATCGAATCGTTGGCGGGGATTCCAGTAGAAGTGGAGTATGCCAGTGAATTTCGCTACCGGAATCCTATTCTTTCTAAGGAGGATGTGGTCATGGTAATCTCTCAAAGTGGCGAAACGGCCGATACCTTGGCCGCCGTCCGCGAAGCCAAAAATCGGGGGGCACTCACCTTGGGCATTTGTAATGCAGTCGGCTCTACTATTGCCCGCGAAACCGATGCAGGGGTGTATCTACACGCAGGGCCAGAAATCGGGGTGGCTTCTACCAAAGCCTTTACAGCACAAGTGACCGTACTAACGATGATTGCCCTGAGAATGGGGCAAGGACGCACCATTACCGATGCCGAAATGACCACCTACCTACAAGAATTGGCCGATATTCCCGAAAAAGTCTCCGAGGTGCTTAAGCTAAACGAGAACATTAAAGCACTTGCACCCATGTACCGCTATGCCTCCAATTTCCTCTATATGGGTCGCGGCTATCATTTCCCCGTTGCGCTCGAAGGTGCGCTTAAACTCAAAGAAATTAGCTACATACATGCCGAAGGATATCCGGCTGCCGAGATGAAACACGGCCCAATTGCACTCATTGATGAGTTTATGCCTGTGGTGATGATTGCCAACCGAGATGCCATTTATGATAAGGTGGTCTCGAACGTGGAGGAAATCCGCGCGCGGAAAGGCTCCATTGTCGCCATTACCGATGAAGGAAACAACGACTTAGACCGCCTCTGCGAAAAAGTCTTCCATGTCCCGCATACGGTGGATTTTTTGATGCCACTCCTTACCGTAATCCCACTCCAACTCCTGAGCTACCATGTGGCTGTGATGCGTGGGTGCAATGTGGATCAGCCCCGAAACCTCGCCAAAAGCGTCACAGTGGAATAAACGATCCATTCCAAAATCTGCAAGCGGCTTCAGACGGAGCCGCTTTTTTTGTTTTAGAATAGGGGACTTAAATATTTCTTCCATCATCCTCGAACGACAGGGCTAACCTGTGAAGAATCTGTCATCGTAAGGATGGCTTCGTCTTTGCTCAATTCATGCGATATTGCAAAAATTTTTTGTAGTGCGTAGATTTAGTGTGAATGGACGAATCAAAAAAGCCATTTTGGAAAACTGTAGAATGTCCTTAAAAAACAATTACTTAGGCCATTTTAGATTCGTCCGTACTAATTAAGTACTTGTTTTTTATAGCCGTTTCTTGCATCTTTGGGGACTTTTTTTGTACTTTCTGGACGGTTCCCCGTACTTTTTTTGTTGGTTCGTCCATTCTTCCCCGTAAGTGCTTGTTTTTTAATGGGCAAAATCGCCTACTGTGCGGGGAACTACTCTGATTGAAGAGATCAAAACAATTTGCATCTTCGATCACGGCGTCTTGAAGTTTTGCGAGTGCGGGGAACTACTCTGATTGAAGAGATCAAAACATTATAACAGCTCTGGCAGACGTTTCGGGGATACGTGCGGGGAACTACTCTGATTGAAGAGATCAAAACTTATTGCAAGTCAAACGACCAATCGCCAGAATGTCCGTGCGGGGAACTACTCTGATTGAAGAGATCAAAACAAGGCTATTCTCTTTTCTTCTAGGGTGAGGTTTTTAAAGTGCGGGGAACTACTCTGATTGAAGAGATCAAAACGCGGAGTTGGTGCCGGGGGTGGCGGAGTAGGTGGCGTGCGGGGAACTACTCTGATTGAAGAGATCAAAACGTGGCTGTTGCTGTGGCTGTGGCTGTGCGGGGAACTACTCTGATTGAAGAGATCAAAACGTAGGTACATCCCATCCGGCGGAAGGGGCGGTATAAGTGCGGGGAACTACTCTGATTGAAGAGATCAAAACCAGGCCCGAAGGCCGAGGTGGATGATGAAATGCCACCATGTGCGGGGAACTACTCTGATTGAAGAGATCAAAACCTTCGTATGCCTGGCTGCGGCACGTGTTTCCTTTTGTGCGGGGAACTACTCTGATTGAAGAGATCAAAACTTTGGTGGCCGAAGGGGGTTCCACCTCCACCTTCACGGGTGCGGGGAACTACTCTGATTGAAGAGATCAAAACTCGGGGTTGCACGTTGTGCAAATTGCCCTCAATGCGAGTGCGGGGAACTACTCTGATTGAAGAGATCAAAACATCGTCCAACGGGTTATGTTTCCGCAAACCTTTAAGTGCGGGGAACTACTCTGATTGAAGAGATCAAAACCTTTTAGTGTTTGAGTATCGGGCGGTTCGTCTGTTACAAGTGCGGGGAACTACTCTGATTGAAGAGATCAAAACAAAAAATCTTATAGGGGCGGTGGGAGTGACAAAAATCGTGCGGGGAACTACTCTGATTGAAGAGATCAAAACCAAAGTTGGAGGTGGAGAGATTTATCTCTCCTTCAATGTGCGGGGAACTACTCTGATTGAAGAGATCAAAACATTTGGTTGCGGAGGGGATTACCACCACACCACCGGTGCGGGGAACTACTCTGATTGAAGAGATCAAAACTTGACGTTGTTGTGTCCGAGTGTGTAGACCTCGTTCCAAGTGCGGGGAACTACTCTGATTGAAGAGATCAAAACGTTACCACCAGGCAACACCACACCACCGCTAAAGCGGGGTGCGGGGAACTACTCTGATTGAAGAGATCAAAACTTTCCAGCTGTGTACGCCATAAACTCCCAGAGTTTGTGCGGGGAACTACTCTGATTGAAGAGATCAAAACATAACATTTGTTTGGAGTACTCATCCAACCTAGCGTGCGGGGAACTACTCTGATTGAAGAGATCAAAACTCACCACCACCTTCATTATGGGTGCCGGGGTTACCACCAGTGCGGGGAACTACTCTGATTGAAGAGATCAAAACTCATCTCCTCCGAAGAGGCGGCGGTGGTGGTGGAGTGCGGGGAACTACTCTGATTGAAGAGATCAAAACCCTTTTGATACTGACGGCCACGGCCAGATTCGCCGTGCGGGGAACTACTCTGATTGAAGAGATCAAAACAAAAGTAGACGACATAATTCCCCTCAATGAGGGAAAATGTGCGGGGAACTACTCTGATTGAAGAGATCAAAACGTTTGAGTATCACACGCTGTCAATGCACAGAGCAATAAAGTGCGGGGAACTACTCTGATTGAAGAGATCAAAACGTTTTTGATATCCAGTAGATACGGATACCGTTCCATTTTGTGCGGGGAACTACTCTGATTGAAGAGATCAAAACGTAATACACACGACTCCTAACCCTTCTGGAATATCTTCGTGCGGGGAACTACTCTGATTGAAGAGATCAAAACGAAAGATAAAGGAAGAGTGGATAATGGCTATAGTTTATGTGTGGTGATTTCCCTTTCTGGTGATTGCTTTTCAATTTTCAATCGTCAAATTTCAATTCAAGAGGGTTGCTTGGGTCTCTAAAAAGCGTTAGATTGCTCAAATTCACATCCACCCACACCCAATCCAATGCCAAGTGTAAACCCTGATGGTTTTCCTTACGAAAAGCTAAGTATCTCTCGCTTCCGGTTTACTTTATGGGCGGAGACAGACGTTGTTTTTCATAGCCTTCCGGCCTCGCATTGGCGAAGTGCCCTCGGAAGTTTATTGTATGATGTTTCTGGTCAATCCATACCAAAATACCATGAAACCACCTATCAAGAACTGTTCAATCCACAACCGAGGTCATCCACAGATAAGCGCGATCCGGTGCGCCCCATTATGCTTCATGCGGATCCATGGAAACCCACTACGCTTTCGGCAGGATCCTTTTTTTATTTAGAGGTGAGTATTTTCGGGAATTACCTCCGTGGTATCGAAACGCTACTCCATGCCGTTTTATCGCTGCAATCGTTAGGGCTTGGAAACAAGAAATCACATTCTGGTGGTCAATTTCGCGTTTTATCATTAGATCAAGCCCTTCCCGACCAAAAACCGCAGAGACATTATGATCCTTGGCAATATACGACTCCACATCATTGGGCTACACCTATCTTGAATTCTTTGTCCACACATCCTTTGGAGTCATGGCTCCGGTCAAACATGGCAGAACCGAATGGTAAGCAAAACATTTTTCTTCGCTTTACTCGTCCTTTGAATTTCAAGATTAAGGGCAAACCGATTCAAGCGGAAAATTTCACCTTTTCTGAATTTATTCGTGCCCTATATAGGCGAAATGTGGATTTGTTTTTGAATTTTGGAGAGGGTGAATTGTTGTTCCCAGACTTGGAAGACCTGTTGGATGAGGCAGGGAAAGTGCAGATTTTTTCTAAAAATATTTGGTACAAAAATGATTTAAGCCGCTATTCTGCACGTCAATTGCAAGAACTTAAGCTCTCTGGTATGATCGGAGAATGGGGGCTAAAAGACGTATCTCAACCTTTGAGGAGGTTTTTAGAGGCTGGTTCCTTTACCCATTGTGGTAAAAATACTGTTTTGGGTTTAGGAAAATATGAGCTATACTGATTGCACGATACATACTTTCACATTCAAGGCATTATGTACATTTTTTTTGTATTCAGCATTAATAATTATGGTTACCTTACTTCCTAATTCTAGGTGTTCACTTTTCTCAATTTTATTTATTGCCTTTTGGATGATATTTTTAAATATAGATGTTCGGTTTTTTACCTTTTCTGTAGATTCAAATTCTATAAAGACCATATCATTTTCAATCCCGACAACTTTACCCTCATAACGGTCATTCTTTTTTAAGTATGTTGCTTGTATGACGTCTCGCATAATGATCATATCATTCGTATCATTACGGCTTATCTGCTCTAAACGCCCATAACCAACATTTGTTTTTGCACCAATACCTGAGGACAACAATACCTTTTCAAAAAAAGCCATTAACTTTTCGGAAGTTATACCAAAATAGGTTGGTAATTCTGGTATCAAAAACATGAAATTTAGCTCAACCCCAGAACCGATTTTAAGAAAAGGTAGTGGTATAGGGTCTTCAAAAGTACCTTTGTGAGGTGCAAGTGAATCGCTTTGTAAAATTGTTTTCTCAACAGAAACGGGGAAAGCATCAAAGAAGGAAACCACGCGGTTTCTCGAAATAAAACAATCATTAATATCAACTTTATTAGGATCTATTCCTTCAAATAAAAATAGTTCTAATTGATGAATATAACGCTCTTTGGTTAGACCATTGGGAAGCGGTGAGGGTGTCTCAAAAGCATTAATTAAAAAATCTATTTTAGCCTTTTGGATTTCATCTGTTGTTAAAAGTTCTGGAAAATATCTTTTTTTTCCAATATGGTTAATGGTTAATTTAGGAAAGAAATCTCGGATAATGCCTTTGATACTTGAGCCGGGGATAAAAGGTACGCCCGTTGTATGGTCAAAAGAAAATCCCAATTTAAGTTCGCCTTCTATCCCAATTTCATGGGTATAGCCCGTTCCCATCAAAAGTCCGGGATATGTTGTGCGTAGCTTAATCGTCTTTACTTGCGTAAGCTCTTTTATGCCTTTGAGGTATAAGGGAAAGCTGTTCTCAAGTTGAAATGAAAAAAGATAATTGTTTTTTATTGCTATTAATTCTTTATTTCGATTCTTTTGAATTTGCTCAAAATCAAAGCCTTCAAAATAGCCTCTATAAAATTGATAACCTACATTCATGGTCTTGATGGATTAGGTGGATGATTTTTTTTCAAAAACCCGAATAGCCAATTTGACAGATACCGCAGCATCTAATAGCTCATCTTCAATTTCGGGATGGGTAATCGCATGTCGCAATAATTGGTCTCCAGTTGTCATCTGGGGATTTTCCAACAAGGTAGTAAGTATATTGAGCAAGCCTTTCCGCCTTTTCCCGGCTTCAGAATCACCAATGAAGAAGCAAATTGCTGCCAATAAACCACTTTGGCGGATACTAGTCCCAAAAGCAGAAATATCAGACGTCAATTCTTTATTCAATTTTGTACCACCAACCTCCATTCCTCTTAAAAGCTCAATTGCTTTTGGAATCCGACGATTTATTCTTTCCTTTCCCATTTTTAGTTTAGTTTTTGGATTAAGCAAAAACCCATTCCAACGCTTGCATTTGCGCCAAATTGGATCACATTCTTATCAAGGGTATTTTCAAAACGTTCTTTCAAGGAAGAGTCATTATCACATCGAATACAAAAAATGAACCGCGTTTCGCGAGGGACAAACTCCTCGTACCACAAGTTTTTACTTTCGCCATTCTCTAATTGATTCCGGGCACGTACTGGCAGGTTTTTACAAGCTAAGTTGAAGTCTTCTTCGCAAAGTTGAATCGAAGAATCGCCGAGGTATTTCGGGTTTTGAAGCATCCTTCCTTGGCCATACTCCGTAGAAATGTTACCATTATTAATGTTTTCAGTTGGCCAATTCCAATCCTGCATATTGTTCACCTTTACCAAAGTTGCCAATTTTGTTTTCAAGTCATTACATGCACGAGCACTGGTGGCACGATAAAAGGGTTCACTATTTATTCTGTTGCTTCTTATTGGCATAGATAATAAATCCGCTCCAAAAAAGCGATAATTGCCTTGTGCCATTTGCTCTTCATTTGAGGCGTGTTCGGAGCCAAAAATCTTTACAATATCTTCAGGACTCAAACTATTTTTTTCCAACTTTAGATGCTCACGCAAAGCACCTTTCAAGCTCGTGGCATAAATGGTAGGAAAGTTGGTTATAGCATCACGTTGTACAGTTTTATCTATATAGCCGTAATTAGCGTCTCCACTACCAGCATGAAGGTCTGTAAGACAAGTGATTAAAAATGCAAGATGATTAGACATATTTGTAGGAATTATGGTTAATCTAATTTATAAAACGTGGTAATAATTGTAGCCTATTTTTTTAAATCCCGGATTATTTAGCGTTTCCAAAAGGGCGTTCAGATTGCTTTTCTTAACAAAAAGAACGCTTCCTGTGGACAACAAGTGTTGGCGCTCACTTTTGGTGAGGGCTGCCTCATCTGTGCTTTTTCCTTTTTTGAAAATGACCCATTTTGTTGTTTTTCCAAGGTTGGTCTGAATAAATCGGTGTGTTACTTGTTCATAAATGCCCGCCACAAGGTGCTTACTCATGGTCTCCAAATCTACACGGGCGGGTGAAAGAAGAATAACTTTATGGTACTCTGGGATTGAATCATCTTTAAAATTAGCCTTTAAAAGGGTTTCAAAGACGTCTTCAATCGGGGTATTTGGGGAGGTGTGTTCGTCAATATTCAAATAAAACATAGATCGTTCTGCACCCAGAAAAACCTCCTCGGAGGTAATCCCATGACCGTCCTTCAAGCGCACATAAAAAGCAAAACAAAGGTCGGTTTCTTTCATCCTTTTATACACTTGACGATAATACCCTTCATCTTTATTTGACCGTAGTGTTCCTTCCTTTATTATGCCAACCCGTTCATCATTAATAAACAGGTCTGCTTCAAGGGAGAAGGATTGGTCGGTACTTACAAAGCCCTTACGGAGTTCGTATTTAGAAGAATATGGTGTTTCGTCATCACCAGACGTTCCAAGCAACTCATATAGGGGATTAACTGTCTCATTTTTTAAGGTGAAGAAGGACGCACGGCTTTTACGTGGAAAAATTTTATAATCCTTATTTTCTGAAATGAAAGTATCAAGAGGAGCAATGAAATATGGTTTTTTATCTGATTTATGGTACAAAAAAATTGGAGAAATTGACTCAATATAACCAAAAGATTGGGGCATATCAGATCCAGCAGTAAAACTTTCCCCCCCAACTTTTTTTTTAGCATTAATTAGGTCTTTAGAGTTTGGTATAGGCGACAATAAATTCCTTTTTACCAAAATTTGATAACGCAACATCCCTAAAATGCTTGTCTGTTGTGGGAAAACTTCTGAACGGACAAAATAGTTTTTCTTTTCGCCGCTGTCAAAGGTAATATCTCCGCCAAAGAAGTAGGCATCAAGTGGAGAAAGTGTGATGAAATAGGTTTTCATAATACTATGTTTTAGGGTTAACGTCCATTTTTTAGGGGAGTTTGCAAAAAGTCGGCATAACGTGCGCAAGTGAAAACCAACTTCAAAGTGGACGCTACTTTATCTTTGGGTTCAATAAGGCTTTTGTCCAAATAATTGGTCCATAAACTTGCGATGAGTAGGTCTTTAATTTTATTCAAAAAATCACTATCTTGGTGCGGTTTCTCATTGAAATTGTTATCAAACCAATGTGGAACTTGATCCACAAATTTTTCATTGAATGTGGTAAATATTCCTGAAAATACCGATTCATGAACAGATAGTTTGTAGATCATTGAAGATAATATTTGATTCTGTCTATTTTGATTGAGCGCCAACTTGATTAGATCCGAGAATGTCTCTATAATTTTAACATTAGACTTGTCCAGAACGATTTCCATACTTTGGCCGCTATGTTTCCGTAAAGAAAATGCGAAACTATTACGGTCTTTTTTTGCTTGTTTTAATAGGTAGTGTGCTTGGTCTAACATTTCTCTTAGGGGATATTTGATGTAGCCTATTGAAATCCCCGCAGAAAGTGAAGGAGGATTTTTAGTATTCATAAAAGGTTTTATTTCTGTATTTTTGGTTATAAAATCTTCAAATTTACTATCTAAGTCTTTTATTAACCCGAAGATGTCTTGGTTGTTTACTCCCACTAAAGGGGCAAAAAATAAAAGGTCGTCTCCGCCCGCATAAACCGTTAATCCTCCAAAATTTTCTACTATTTTTGTGGCTGCTACGCTATAGTCCATCAAGTATTTTGATACTATTTTAATTCTGTCGCTACTATTGGCACTTTGAATGAGCTTACCAATATGATCCGCATCTAAAGAACAAACGGCTACATATTTTTGACGTTGAAATTTTAATGGCTTACCCCCTTTTGCGATTTCAGACAAATCTTTGAAACTTTCTAAACGATTTGCCTCTAAATACGCTTTAGCAAAACAATTATAATCTGCTTTTTCAAAAAAATCTAATAAGACTGTTTTGAAACCATCCCCTTGAATTGGGAAAAAAGGCATTTTCTCCAATCCATCCAAATAAGTGTTTCCTGTTTTAATGACGTCGTGATCTGCCTCATAGGTTATGATGTGAATATTTAAGTAGGAATATAGAAATGTCTTAATGTTTTCTTGGCTGATTTTGTTATTCTTCAAATCCTTGGCAATCAAAGTAGAAAAGGCATCCATCGTATTACCTAATTCACCTCTAAAGGTTTTTTCAGCGGCTTTTGGATTATTGACCTGAAGAAAGAAACGATCTGGGAAAAGCCCAACCTTTTTGGTAATCGCCTGCCGTTCTGGTTCGAGTAACCCATTTACATCAGGGATTAAAAAATCACCAACGTGTTGACATTTTGTGGCCACTTCACGCATGAGATACGAAAATATATAACTCGCTGTCCACATGGCTTTTGTGCTTTTTGCCTGGCGGATCGTGTTATGTATTGGTCCTATGGTTGCTGCAAGGTAATAAGGCATTATTTTATTTTTTTTTATAATTTTTTATGTTACCTGATAAAATTGGTTTCGCTCCAGCTTGGGCGGTTGCACAATCAAGAAAGTTTATTAAATCAAAATTAGATGGTATTTGTAGAGACAAAATGTTTCTTTCTATGCGACGGCTACCGTTTGTACTTACTGAAAAATCAAACATTCTAGGACGTTTGTCATTCAAATAAAGATTTTCAGGAATTTGGCCACCAATCATATATATCTGTTTCTTGAATATTTTAAACATAATTGGGGATTTAAAGCGATTCACAACATTGTCGTTACTTGCATCTGAGATGTTAATAACGACTTTGTCATTATGATTGTTTGTTAAATATTCATTATTTTCCGCAAGGCCAAGCAAGGCGCGTATATACATATGGTTATATATGGCATCCTTTGTACACTCTAAAACAGGGTGTGTCCCCGGATTTATCATACCCCAAATATCAGGATGATTGTTTTTTAGTGTTACTTTTAATTCTCTTTTTTCCCATCTTATATTATGTTTTTCACAAAAATATTCCCAAAGGATAGATTTTGCATAGCCTAAACGAGCACGTGAAGACCTACCGGATTTTAATAACTGATAGTCGTCATTAATTTTCTCTAGGGTTTTATTATAGTCATTTAATTTGCTGGTTTCTTGATATATCGCTAAATTTGTTGGCCTTTTCTTAAGAATTTCTATAAATTTATTTTCAGTCATATTTTCTACAGTAAAACTTCCAAAAGCTTTAGATTGACGTGAACCAAAATTTTCAAGTACAAAAATATATTCAAGTGACAATAATAAAAGGTCATTTAATTTTTTATACCATGAAGATATGTGAATACAGATATCGTTGTACATTATCCCTAATTTTATGGGAAGGCCATTCGGTGTGTGATTATTTATTATTTTTTCGATGTATTGAGAATCAGCAAAATAGGCAACGTTACCAATTGCTTTCAAGTCGGTATTATTTTCAATATCTTGGATTTTTTTTTGGGAAATAACGGTATTGTAAAAATACTTTTTGTCTTCCTTCCCTGTCACCCATAATTTATAAGGAGCGAGATAACCATTTTCATTTGGGGAGGGCTTAAAATGTTGATTGATAATGTCTTTGTATTCATCGTAGCGATCTGGATCAACCACTTGTAGTTCATTTACGATAAAACGGTTCAGTTTTGGCCGGAGTTCGGTCATCCGGAGTAGCCCATCTTGCTCCCACTGAAAGTGTAATAAGGGGCTGTGTTGGATAAGTTTTACGGAGGTGCTAAACATTGTTTTCTTTTTTGGCTATGTTACTTATAAATCTGTTTTCTTTCTTCGGCACGGTCTTCGAGGCGGTCTTTCTCCATACAATAATCCAGCCAGTGTTTAAACGAACGGCCCATTGCAAAAAACATGGCAAGGAAAAACAACATAATCGAGACGCCAGCCCAAAGTACATTTCCCGCATCAAGTTTGGAGAAATACTGATCTGTTTTGTATAAGGCGTATTCCAAAATGCTGATACATGTAAAGAGGAAAAGCCCGAATGGTAAATGTTTGTTCATCGTCTTCCCCATTGTTTAATGATTCGAACCAAGGGTTTTGCCAAAAACAAGCTTATAAAAGCAAGCAAGACAGATGAAACAATCAGGTAGAGCACCAATTGCCCTCTGATTTCTTCAGGCCAGTTCAGGCCGAAGAGTGCCAAAAGGGACGCAACAAATGATGCAGGAAGGAAGAGGGTGGCTACGTAGGTTAGTCGGCTGTTTTCTTTAGTTTCGGCATAGGTGTTGATTTCTGCAATTTCTTCGCGTAAATCTTTAACCTCGTCACGGATGCGCATTTGCTCCTGGAGCAAGTCGTAAAGTTCTATTCCTTGTTCTTGTGGGGTTACTTCCCTAAAGAAAATCCGGTTCACAAATTTAATGTACTGGACGTATAGGTGTGCGATATTGCTTTGTTCCCCGTCTATCTCTTGGGCATCTCCGGTAAGACGACGGGCTATACGTGCCACCTCGCCAGAAAATTGTATAATGGAAGCACGTTGGAGAAGGCAGAGCAATACCAACTGGAAATACATATGACGGAAGTGGTTTAGCAAGACATTTCGTACAAAAACGTCACTACTATCACTTACCATCATCATAAAGGAATATCGTGTAATGCCAAAGAAGGTGCTATCTTTAGGAGAGTTGGTATTTAGCCAGCGGGTATAGGTTGCTTTTTCGATGAGCAGTTTGCGCATCTCTGGGTTGGGGCAGGACATGTTACCACCGTCTATAAATAGATATTGATACCATTCTGGGTCTGATGTCCAATTCGTATCTTTGTCATCAGCGGGTTTGGCCAAGAGATGTTTCATGTGGGCTGCCTGTGCCGAAAAGCACATCACAAACATGCGATCGTCCAAAAGAGGGGCGATAAGGTAGTCCCCTTTTTTGGCAAGAGCAGGGTGGTCTCTTACGCCCGTACCCAACAATGCCATAATGTGATTGGGCAAATGGGATGGTAAACGTCTAACTTTTTCCTGAACATCAAAATGGGAGAAGTCTTCTTCTATATTGTTCGCATAAACGGATTTTACACCGTTTAGCGTAATTTTGGAAGCTAAAAAGGCCGTTTTCGGTGCCTTTGTTTGTTGGTCTTTCTCAGAGCCAAGGAATTGGGGGTATAACCGTCGTCCATAATCATTAATCCGTCGAATATCGCTTAATGCCGGATACGTGTTATTTTGAAGCAAGTAGGTTATAATCCCTACCCCATTTTCATAGATATTGAGTAAAATTTCCTTGAGTTTCAAGATGTAGGCGGTGCTGTTGTTAATTTCGATTTCGAAAGAGGCTTTTGGGATTTCAATAGCTTCATATTTAAACTGTGCAATTCGCACACTGGCTTCTGGATCGTTCATGGAGATGTTTAGGACATCCCTCGCAAAGTCGTAGAAATAGGCGAATTCATTATAGGTATTGTATTGTTCATCATTTACGACCGGCTCAAAAGAGAATTGCCGCCAAGGCCCACGCTCCAAATACGTCGCAAATTGATCTATACTTGCGCGTAAGCTTAGTGGCGTCCGAGAAGCATCAGAGCCTACATATTTTTCCCATTTAAAAGGGAAGATAAAAATGTGTTCGCTATGTATCGGAGGTACATTCATGTAGGAGTGAATTTATAATGGTCTGAAGTGGTATTTTTGCTTGAAAGCCACCAAAAAAACCATTTGGTCCGCCGCCATAATATGCATGTCCACTTCGGATTTCTTGTTCAAACTTTTGGGCCAAGTTTTGTGCGCCAATGCCAAAGTATGTAAAGGTAGTGGGGTTGTGTACCAAGAGTTGATTTTCCGTTTTGCCAAAAAGTCGGTCGGTTACAGGCGAAAAGCGTTTGCCAGAGAAAGAGACAACGGTGAGGGCTTTAATCATTTTTTTTTCGGTGATGGCTAAAACAGCTGCTTGCTCTTCTTCGGGCGTAACACCTTGTGCTTTGCGGTCAGCGATACGGATTTCCTCAATTTCAGCTTCGGAAGCACCGATTTCCAAAAGCGCCGGAATGTACCCGCTATCATTGGCAGCAACCAATTTCATGTGCCAGTCGGGTGGGTGTCCTAAAATCTTGGCGACTTGTAAAATCGCGGCCTCGCGGTTGGCGTATTCATTGTGGTGGTCAATACGGATGTAATGCGCTGGCGGAGTTATATCTTCTATCAATTCTATGCCATAAACCTGCGAAAAGGCGCGGAAATCGGGAAAATCGGCTTGATAGGCACTTAGACGGGCACCCCAAGATAGTTTTTTGTCTAAAAAAGGTATCTTCTTACGATCTAAAATATGTCGTATTTCCAACATCTCTAAATCATAACCCCCTAATAAAAAAAGTGGACTCATATGCAAAGGGAGTTTATTTTATATATTTTCAATATAAAGAAGCTTAAACAAGAAAGCAATTGTTTTTAGGGTAAGGTCTGATATTTTTTAAACCTTTTGGAGGGCATATGCAACTTTGGTCTTCCTTTATAGATCCGGCAAACTTTATGGTGGCTTGGGACCAAGTTCGGATGAACAACGGCACTTCGGGGATTGATGGGGTTTCGTGCTTGGCCTTTGCGGATCGGTTAGCGGTAGCGCTTAAAAATCTGATGGGTGAATTGGAGGCGGGGACTTATCAAACGGCTCCTTTAAGGCCCATTGAACTTCGTTTACCAGATGATCGGACACGTACTTTATTGATCCCAACTGTCAGAGATCGGGTGGCACAGACTGCTTTACACTTTGTATTACTCCCGCGTTTGGAGGCGGAATTGGCCGATTGCACCTTTGCGTATCGGCCGGGCCTTAGCCATCACGATGCTGTAAAAACAGTGGGTGAGTGGCGACTTTTGGGATATGAATGGGTTGTGGATGCAGACATTACCCGATATTTTGATGAGGTACCCCATGATCTGCTCATTGATCGGTTGCGGGTAATGGTTCCTGAAGACCGGATTTTGTCGTTGGTGCGTCAATGGATTGCAGCGCCTGTGGGCAGGCATCCAAATGCACCAAAGAGAACCAAAGGACTTCCGCAAGGCAGCCCGATTTCTCCCATTTTGTCCAACCTGTTTTTGGATAAATTAGATGAGGCGCTTTTGGCAGAAAACCTAAAGTTGGTGCGCTTTGCCGATGATTTTGTAATCTTATGTAAGACTCAAAATCAAGCCCTTTCTGCATTGGCTTTAACGATTGCGGTATTGGATGAACTGGAATTGTCCTTACATCCGAAAAAAACCAGAATTGCCCATTTTAATGAGGGTTTTCAGTTTTTGGGTCATCTATTCCTAAGAAGCCTAATCTTGCCCTTACGGTCTAAAAAACGGTTGGTGTTGCCCGCTACCACCGCGATTGAACACTTGATCCAGACGAAAGAGAAGGCCGATCAGGTGGTACTGAAGTCTCCTAATGCTCCCCCAAACCCCACTTCTGATGCACCTTGGCCGCTGCCTTCTTCGGTTGCGATCGGAGCCGCACCAGATACAACGCTGGCCGATGCCTTGGCCCACGCCTTGGCTGAAAAAGGCGTGACTTTAAAGGACTTTAAGACAGATTTGCCCGAATCATTACCGCTTTCCAGCGAACCCACCCCAAAAAGCACCGTTGTGCAGCGCCCTTTGCAGACCAATCCCCCCACCTTTAGCCCATTATTACCAGCTTTGCCTCAGGTAAAAGGCGCCTTATTACTCCGAACCCTCTACCTTCATGAGCAAGGGGCTTGGTTACAAGTGGAGGGAGATCGTTTCAAGGTGACGAAATCTCGTGACCAAGTCCGTGAAACACTTTTAAACATCCCCCAAATTAAAGTGGCGCAAGTGGTTGTTTTTGGGAGTATTACCATAAGTCCAGCTGCTATACGCCTTTGTTTGTTGAAAAACATCCCCATTACCTATTTATCTGTTACAGGAAAGTACTATGGGCGTTTGGAACAACCCGATGCCAATATGTTAGACCGAAGGCGCAGTCAGTTCCGGCTTTCGGAAGAGGAAGAACGATCTTTAAGACTGGCACGTGCATTTGTTCAAGGGAAATTGATAAACCAGCGCATGTACCTCCAGCGGCTACACCAAGAACACCCACAAGCAGATATTGTAGCGGCCATTCAATATATTGGAAAGCGGATCCGACGAATACCGGGAATGAAAACCACTGATATGTTACGGGGCTTGGAGGGGTTGGCCGCCCATCGTTTTTATGCAGCTTGGGCCACCTGTATTCGTCAGGAAGGAATGGCGTTTACACACCGCCAGAGAAGGCCACCGCCCGATCCGGTAAATGCTTTGTTGAGTTTGGGATATACCTTACTCTACCAAAATATGATCAGTTTGTTGTGTATTCATCGCCTCGACCCCTATATGGGCATCCTTCATGCAGAACGGGGCGGACATGCGGCTCTGGCAAGTGACCTGATGGAGGAGTTCCGCTTTCTTATTGATCGTTTGGTTTTGCGATTGATCAACAAAAGTATTATCCAACGTTCAGATTTTTTTATCTCGGACGATGGCTTTGGTCAAGCAGCCTGTTACCTCAAGCCCGAAGCTCGGAAGACCTATATCCGCGCATTTGAGGAATTGATGCAGACCACCCTGAAGCATCCCAGACTAAGACGAGCCGTTACATATCGGCAGGCCATGGATGTACAGGTACAGTACTTTGTTCGGACGCTACAACAAGACGAACCCTATTTGCCTTTTCGACTCCCTAAATAAACTTCCAAAAAATGACCCGAACTTTGATCTTCTATGACCTGCCCGATGACCGCCAACGTTATCGCCTTTCGCGGCTGCTTGAAGCCTATGGCGAACGGGTGCAAGGAAGCGTCTTTGAGTGCCTATTAACCCCAACCCAAATCACCCAATTGATCCAGAGCCTTCAGGGGTTTGATCCCGGAAAAGGTAGTATCCGGCTCTACCGTATTTGTGGGCGTTGCGAGCCACATCGTTTGGTTTGGGGGACTGCAAAAGAAGTGGAAGACCCGCCCTATTATTTGGTTTGAGTGGACACCTCTTGTACATGCGTAGATTTAGTGTGAATGGACGAATCAAAAAAGCCATTTTGGAAAACTGTAGAATGTCCTTAAAAAACAATTACTTAGGCCATTTTAGATTCGTCCGTACTAATTAAGTACTTGTTTTTTATAGCCGTTTCTTGCATCTTTGGGGACTTTTTTTGTACTTTCTGGACGGTTCCCCGTACTTTTTTTGTTGGTTCGTCCATTCTTCCCCGTAAGTGCTTGTTTTTTAATGGGCAAAATCGCCTACTGTGCGGGGAACTACTCTGATTGAAGAGATCAAAACTTCTTTATCTGTTTCACACGTGGGCATACCGCCTAGGCATGGTGCGGGGAACTACTCTGATTGAAGAGATCAAAACGTTTGAATCAAAAAACCACGCACTTTCAAGGTTTGCACCTTGTGCGGGGAACTACTCTGATTGAAGAGATCAAAACGTGTCAAACTTGATACCTCTATAGAGGTACTTGCCATGTGCGGGGAACTACTCTGATTGAAGAGATCAAAACCTGGTGGCGGTGCCGTGGAGAGAGATATCCCTCACGGGAGGGTGCGGGGAACTACTCTGATTGAAGAGATCAAAACTACGGGACATCCCGCTCCGCAGGTCGCCTCAACGAGTGCGGGGAACTACTCTGATTGAAGAGATCAAAACTTTATTATAGTTTTATAGCAGCCCCCACGCTGCTATAGTGCGGGGAACTACTCTGATTGAAGAGATCAAAACATGCCATAAACGAGAGGGTCTCTGATTGGTTAAAAAATAAGTGCGGGGAACTACTCTGATTGAAGAGATCAAAACTAAGGTGATGTGATTCTCCTTTGTTATTTTCGCTTTTTAATTTTCAAATTTTAATGACTGATGTAGAAATTCCGCAGCAGGTATTCATAGAAATCAAAGCGGCTTCAGACGGAGCCGCTTTTTTTGTTGGGCGAAAGTTGTAGAGGTTCTACCGAAAGAAAAACAGGATTAGCCGAAGGAATGAGGCGGGAGTATTGGTTTTTTTGGATATTCCCACGGTAAGCCAGTTCTAGTGGAAACACCCCACCACCTTCCCGCTGGGACTGCCCCCAATACTGAACCACACCGCCACAAAAAGAGGAAAAACGCACCACCACGGTTATCAACCTCGCCCACCACCCCACCACCACCCACCACCACGGGCTTACGGGTCGCAAAAAAAAGAAGAAGTTTGAGGAATAATGGGAAAAGGGAAAGCAAGAGAACCGGATTAGCCTCCGGTTTTTTTGCTTTGTAGCAAAGCCACTGCCAACCAAGCATCGCCATGTTGTGTAAAGGGAACCTTCCACGTCCTTTCTTCATGATCGGTCACGGCAGCTACTTGATTTTGTAGGTCTATGGAGGCGTTTATTTTTTTAGGAGATAGCCGGAAACCCGTTTTTAGGCCCTTTAGAACGGCTTCTTTGACGACCCATAGGAGGATGTTTTTTTCGGTTGGGGGAAGCGCTAAAGCATGAAAAGCCTCGTAGTCGGAAGGGGCGAGGAGAAATTTCCAGAGGTCGTCGCGCCTTTTGCGGATGGTTTCAAGGTCAATTCCAACGGGAGTATGAGCAAAAACAGCGGCAGTTTCATGTAGGGTATGTGTTACCGAAACGTGCAAATCGGGTTGGTTTTCAAGGGCGGGTGCACCGGATGCCTCGGTAATGAGCGGGACCTCGTTGGGTAGCAAATTCAGGTGAGACATGAGTAAGGTACGCATGGCGAGTCTTCCAGAAAGAAAAGTGGCTCGACGTCCTTCATTTGAATAGGTGGTGGCTTGGTGACGTTCACCCACCGAGATTAATGGGTAGCAATTAGGTGGAAAAGGGTGTTTAACCGGCATGATACACAGCATTTTTTGCTGGATTAGTGCTGAGATCGTGTCAGGGGGTGATGTCATGTAAAGAATTGAAAAGAAAAGCCCGATTGTAGGAAATCGGGCTTTGGTATTAAAAAGGTGCGTATCAGCCTTTAGCCGCCGCAAAAAGGTTGGCAACGGCATCCCAATTAACCACATTCCAGAAAGCGGCAATATAGTCTGGACGGCGATTTTGATAGTGCAGGTAGTAGGCATGTTCCCAGACGTCAAGGCCCAAGATCGGGGTATGGCCTTGCATGAGTGGGCTATCTTGATTGGCGGTGGAATATGCCTCCAATTTACCATCACCATTGACCACTAACCACGACCAGCCACTTCCGAAACGGGTGGCGCCACCTTGGGCAAACTTGGTTTTAAACGCATCAAAGGAACCAAAAGCGGCACTGATGGCAGCGGCCAAGTCTCCGTTGGGGCCAGAACCATTGTTTACCTTCATGGTGTTCCAGAACAAGGTGTGGTTGGCATGTCCACCACCGTTGTTGATGACCGCCTGACGGATGTTTTGTGGAACATTGTTGATGCCACGCAACAAGTCCTCAATGCTTAATGCTTGAAGTTCGGCATGACCTTCCAGCGCAGCATTCAAGTTGTTTACATAGGCTTGATGGTGCTTGCCATGATGGATTTCCATGGTGCGTGCATCAATATGTGGTTCAAGGGCGTCGTAGGCATAAGGCAAGGGTGCAAGCGTATGACTCATTTTTTTTAGGGTTTGGGTTTGGGTTTGCTTTGCAAGGGGTGTACAAGCTGCAACACCTGTTAAAGCAATGGTTGAGAGAAAATCTCTTCTTTTCATGTAGGGAATGGTTTGGTTGAAGAGAACTGCTTTTCCAACGCCGATAAGAGAGGGAAGTTCAGGATTGGGCGTCAAGGTTTGGTTAAGATAAGGCGATAAAAGGGGAGTAATAATCCAATTGAGGCTCAAAAATACTTCAAATGAAGTACATGTGGCGGGGAGTACTTGCGTAAATTTTGCTTTCTTTCAACAAGAACCACAAAAAGATGCAAGAGAATTTATTGATAGACACACTTCTTGGGCTTTCATCTTGCCGTTATGGCGTAGAAAAAAGAACGGCATCGTTTCAAATGCAGACAAGTGGCGCTTCTGAAGAGACCTGGATGGGCAAGGCAAGTTTTTATCCGGCAAAGCGTTTCGATTCGGATAGACCCGCCCTTCGGCTTCAATGTTATACACACCAGCAAAAAGGGTTTATTTTTCATGTCCCAACGATAGACATCTCGGAAGGACAACAGTTCAATCTGTCGTCGGAGATTCACGAAGATGCACTTTTGCTTTTATTGTCTGGCTTCGATGGCTTACTCGTTCCGAGTGAAGGCATCTTGACCTTCGAGGAGGTAAACAAACGATTTTATACCGGACGATTCTCCCTCATCTTGCGCAAAGAATTTCAACAGGTCAGTGAAAAAGCGCTTGTACTTAACGTTGAGGCCACGTTTAAGGCAACTCCGGGTTGGCCCAATTTTGACTTATTGATCGGCGGGGTTCATTGTCTGAATTAACGTCAGGATTGGATTAATCCGCTACAAAACCACTTTGGACGAACGACAGGGGGATCATTATACCTATCTTCATTCCACTGTCGGACTTTACGATGGGTCGTCGTATCCTTCGAGGATGGTGTAGAAAATTCGTGGTTCTTCAATCGGAGGTCTATGCAGATTATATTGTGTTAATGTTTTAAATGGCTTCAAGTCACTTAATAACAAGTCTTTAAAGTCATACATCACCTTAATCTATACGTTCAAGTTTCCGAAACGCACCCTTATGCAAACCCTGCTCCGGCGTTGGCCCTTGCTGCTTTTACACATTGCAACTGCACTATTGTTAATTCGTGCAGCTCAAATAGCCCTCTCCGATCGGTTGTTTTGGGATCTGGAGTGGATCAGTGGTGGGTTGGTGACAACGGTTTTAGACAAAAGTCCAGCGGAAATGGCTGGTCTAATGCCCCTTGATTGGATTTTAGAGGTGAATGGCGTGTCGCCGAAAGAAATGCCCTCTTTGTTGCTTTCGGCAAAAGTCGGGGATAGACTCCAGATGTTGATTCTCCGTGAAGGCGAGCGTAAAACATTTTCGTATCTGGTAACGGTTGCACCAACGGAAAACCGTTTAAATGAATTGATGAAGCCTTTTGTTGGGCTTTCGTTTTGGGTAATAGGCTTAATCTTGGTGGTTTTGCGCCCCACGCATCAAGTTGCCCCCGTTTTTTTGGCGTCATCGGTCATGGCAACCCTCATGCTTTCTGCGATTACCCTACGCTTAACTCTGCCCGGTGGCTTCTTCATCTCTAATTTATTAGAAACCGTTATTGGCGTTTTGGCGATTCATAATTATGCCCTTTTCCCTTCGCCTATCCCAAAAAAGACACTCTCTTGGCTGAAGGGTGTCATGTATAGTTTATTGTTTTTAATGGGCTTGGCTGCATTTGGTGCAGTATATTGGACATCAGATCCTGTCATTCGTACTTGGCAATTTCGGACACAAGAATTGTTTACCGACCTTGGTTTTTTGTTGGCATTGCTCATCTTGTTATGGCCCACACAAAAACGTGAAGACGTTGATTTGGCAAGACGAAAACGGCTATTGGTCTTTGGTCTTACCTTGGGTCTTTTTCCACTTGTGACGCTGTATCGTTTGCCCACCATAATTGGAGATGCCCCTTGGGTATCTTATGCGTGGGTTTACCCCTTTATCGTTTTTATTCCTATCACCTATGGAACGGCATTGCTGCGGGGAGAACTTGGCGGAGTTGACCGCTTTTTGAATAGAAGTTTGGTGTATTCCTTACTGCTGGGGATTTTCTTAGGGAGCTATTTTGTGCTTTTTTGGTCTCTTGAATCCCTTCCACGATATACTTTTTTAAAACCTTTTGTGAGTGCAAGCATTGCGTTATTGGCAGCACTCGGTTTTCCTTATTTGCGAGATTGGCTTCAAAAACAAGTGGATAAACTCCTATATGGGGATTGGTACGACTTTAGGTCTGTAATTGACAAAAGTGCTACGCGGCTCAATGATGTACGTGATGGTAACGAAATGGCGAAAGAAGTCCGTGAAATCTTGGCGTGGATGCGTTTTGAACAAGCTGCATTGTTGTTGCCCGATACCCATACTGGCTTTCGTGTGGTAGATCATTTTGGTTTATCAGCAGGACAAAAGGCAGACTTCCAAAACATATTATCGGATGAGGTAGTAGCGATATTACAATCCGCAGGAAGACCTATTTTTCAGTCTGAACTTGTAGAAAAGCTACAGGCTGTAACTGCTGCTTCTGAACAGATATTGCTGTTTCCGGCCCATGTTATTTGGGTTCCACTTATTAGCAGGGAGCAACTTCAAGGCGTTTTATGGCTTGGTCGCCGAAAATTGGAAGCCCTTGTTGTGTACGATGATTTACTGATATTACGCACCTTGGCAGATCAACTTGCTGCTACTTTGGAAACCGTGACCCTGATCGAACACCTGAAACACAAGGTTGCAGAGCTAAACGAGACCAAACAGCGTCTTAATGAAGGTCGCGAAGCCGAACGTTTACACTTGTCGAGAGAATTGCATGATGGCCCCATCCAAGAATTGTATCGTGCGGGGCATTTGCTGGGGCAATGGGGCAAGTTAGGCACCGAGAAAGAACTTATCGAACAGGTTGCAGGCTTGCAAAGACATGTTGCAGAGACCCTGCGGAATATCTGTTTACAATTACGTCCGCCGCTACTATTTGATTTAGGCTTGGAAACGGCACTGAAAACCTTTGCAGATGAGGTCTATGGAATTAAGCAAGCCTCCAAAATTCGGTGGTTGTTCCTTCCCGGAGATCATCTTTTGGACGAGCGCACTCGTTTGGCCATCTATCGTATTGTCCAAGAAGCCCTGAACAATGTCTTCAAACATGCAAATGCCACAGAAATTTGGGTTTCGTTCGAATCGGATGCCGAGGGGGTACGGGTGGAAATCAGAGACAATGGTGCAGGTTTTCGTCCACCAGAAACGCTTTTGGATTGGGGGAGGAAAGGGCATTTTGGGCAAATGGGCATGGCCGAGCGAGCGGAAATGATTGGCGGAAGGCTCTATATCCGCAGCGAACCCCAACAAGGAACTAAGGTGTGCTTGGAAATTCCAAACAATGAGTAATTTGGCGTTATTGGTTCAAGTCAATTTTATGAACCTGCGTAATTTCTACGGGGGCATCGTGCGCCAAAGCAAAGTGTCCCGAAATGGCCACCATGTCGCCAGCATTCAAGCCTTCGAGAATTTCAATATGTTTACCCGATCGGCTTCCCGTTTTTACATAGACCCATTTCGCCTTTCCCGCTTCGACCACAAAAACCAAATCTTTGCCTTGTCGCGCCAAAACGGCGTCTGCGGGAACCACCATTGCTCCTTGTAAACGTTGTCTTTCTAAAGACACATAACAAAATGTACCGGGTAATAATCGGTGATCTGGATTGGAAAGGACAACCGTTACCCGCCCTATGCCTTTTTCGGGATCTATGGCAGGATTAATGCTAAAAATACGCCCCTCAAACAAGACATTGCCTAAAGAGGGAATCCGAATTTGGGCAGCGGTTCCTTCCTGAAGATAGACCAAATCTGCTTCCAAAACGTCCACTGTCACTTTTATTTGTGAATCGTCCTGTAGCAAAAACAACTTTTGACCTTGAGTGATTCTTTGGCCTTTTTCGGCAGACAAATGGGTAATTCTTCCAGAAAATGGGGCTTTAATTTGCGCAAAACCCAAGTTAAGTTGTGCCCGCTCCACACGTTGTTCTGCTTGTTCAACACCACTAAGCACAGCCTGAACGGTATTTTTCTGTGCGCCCGTCAATAATTTTGTTGCATCAAAACGTCGTTGGGCATTTTGCCATTCCACTTGACTGATTTGACCGCTGCGGTAGCGCTGCTGAGCTTCTCGGAGTTGGATTCTGGCTTGTATCAGGATGGTGGTGTCTATCCGTTGCGCTTCATAACCAATTGCTTGTGTAGCAAAAGTAGAACGTGCTTTCAAAAGCTCGGTTTGTGCTTCACGAAGGCTTAGGCGGAGTTCGCGGTCGTCCAATTGGAAAAGAACCTGTCCGGCAGCCACAAAACGGCCTTCTTCTGTGTTCCTTGCTACAATCAATCCACTTGTTTCGGCACTAATTTCTGCTTGCCGTTGTGCTGCGAGGTGTCCCGTAGCCTCAATTCGGATGGGAAAAGCCATTGGTAATACATTCACGGCCTCTATTTTAGCCGTTGCACTTGGTCGTTGCACGTCTCCTTGTCGGCCTTCCTCTTCTTGACCCAACAACTTTGGATAAAAAGCATAGGCCAAAATTCCACAAATGGTCACAAAAAGAACCATACCTGCCCAGTGATGGCCCTTTAGTTTGATGGCCTTTTTGGGTGCTCTTTGTGATGTTTGCGCTTGGTCTGGAGCAAGTAGATCTTGCGGGGTATTATGAGACATAGGGTCATAATTTGACTTCAACTGTTGAAGAATGTCCTCGCCGATTTACATCCTCATCCCCAAAATCGGAGTAGAATCCTTCAAATGCCAAATATACGTCGCTATATAGTTCTATGCTGCCATTATTTTCAAAAAATAAAGCCTAATTCACCAAAAAGTGTTATATGCAGCTTGTTTTGATAAATTATACGACTGATCGTTGTGAAGATTGTTCTTATATTTATGGAAAGCATTTGAAACGCATATTGCTTAATATGTCTTAAAATTTTAAATTGTTTCATATATAACAAAAATAGCAGCACAATTAGTGCGGGTTCACTTGCCTTGATCGAATAACTAAATCTGAAGAATTAATAAAAATTATTGGATTTGCATTGCTGGTTTTGTGTACCCATCATAAATAAAATCTATCATACGGTAAGTTATTGCTTCGTCCAAATTTTGCTTTGATTGAATATGATAGCCATGTATAAAATTAAAATGTCTGTCTAAAATCATTAAATATGGTAAATTAAAATCAATTTTCTTGTCTGTTTGAATATCTACCAATTCATAGAACATATCTTTTGATCGAGGAAAACGTGCTAAAAAAGTTGTTTTATCTTCATCTGTGGAAATACCTGTAGAAATCAACTTGAAATCAATATTGTTGTTAAATAATGACTTTTTGGTAATATAGTTAACCATATTATCAAATCTATTTGAACATCCTTCTTTTTTAAATATAATATAAATTTGCGGAGAAAGAGAGCCGTGTCCTTTTATCTCGTTGGTGCCCCATTTATTTAAATCAATTTTCAATACTTTGAATGGATGAGGTTTAATGACTTTATTTTCGGTTTTAGTACCGTGGAATTTGTTCATGTGATCTTCGCTTTTAAGGTATGCAAAAATCAAAAAAATATTTGAAAATATTAATATTAAAAGAAATATTTTAGATGGTGTGATAGATTTAAAAGTACTCATTGCAGTTTGAACCTCCGAAGTTTAGGATTGTCATTAGAATTGGACTGTAAAGATGAAAAATCAAAACTGTATAAAAAATTATTGTCACTATAAATAAAAATAGGTATCGTTAAGTATTCAGTTTTTCCATGAATTATTTTATCGAAGAATGATTCAGAAATGTTCTTCGATTGCTTTCGTAATAAATCATAGACAAAAAATGAAAAATGTGCATAACCTTTTTTATCCGTTTTGTTAAACTTTTGTATGATGACATTTGGTAGAGCATTAGTGGAATTTTTGAAATGCACCCTTAAACACATATATTATTTTGTTAAATTTCTGGAAAATTCTTCAATGTCGTATATTTCGACTACTGACAAATTTTTGAAGTGCTGCTCAATAATTGAAGCATTTTTGGTATATTCTCGATAATTATTTACGAATTTTAAAGCTCTTAACTTTTGAATAACTTGATTTTTGTCCTTTATATTCAGGTTTTTTTGTATATACCCTGTAAATAGATCAAGTCTGCGTTTCATTTTATCATCAAAAATAAATTTTATGCCCTTCTCTTTTCCATCTTTAAGGCATTTAATTTCTACATATCCATTTTGGCAGGAACTTTGATACTTACAATTCTCTGCTTTACATTCAGCACCAAAAGTGGAAGGGGCGTTACACCCAATCCCCTTGTTGGACACATTAGTCACTGAGACAAGTGGTATAGAGATCGCCATGATTAAGTAAAAGTTATACCTATTAAAGGTGGTAAGTGCATAAAAAAGGAACACAGCAAAAAAGAAATCTTTCATAACATTTTTAGTTTAGGGAGTGGAAAATTTATAAATGTAAGGATCACCTACAGGTGCAACATAAAGATCGGATTTGTGTATTTTAAAATCTGAAATAGCAATCAGCTTTTTAGTTTCGGTTTTGTCAGTCGAAAGTTTAAATATATTTATAATTTTATATTTTTTATCTTTAATGGTCAATTTATAAATAAGACCTCCAGAAGAAACATATAAATATCCATTGGCACTTACTATTGAATCAATAATAACTGTAAAAGTTTGATCGTTGTTTAACTTTATTGTTTTTTGGATTGATGTCACATTTCTTTTTAAACCATTTTTAATTCTTTTATGATTTATTTTTATTATGTGTTTTAAATCTTTATTATTATCAAGGACAAAGATAAAGGGGAGGCTTGAAAAAGATATATAAATATTATTTTCGTGATAATATATTAGTCTTTTATTTAATCCATAAAGCTTTGCATTATTATTAAATAGGGTAGGAAAAAAATTGTCATCCTTTTGGAATGGTGGAATGCTTTTAAAAGATTGAAAAGATTTAGATTGATTCTCCGCGCTTTGAGAAATATATATATATATTGATCATTGATAAAGCCTCTTCGGCCTAATTCCGACACTAGTGGGAGAGAGTCTATGTATTTTAGATTATTACTTAAAAATTGAGTTCTATTATTAATTACATCTTCTATAAAATAACCATTTTTAGTTTTAAAGATTCCTCCTGGTTCGTTGAACTCCATTGGAGCCTGTCCTTTCCTCCCAATTTCTTTTATTAGTTTCCCAACAGTATTTAAGATTTTAATGCTGTGATCTTTCGTATCTGAAATAAATAAAGAATCATTATGAAATAAAAGTTTGTTGGGCTGAGAAAAAACAGGTTGTTTGGTACCAAATATGTATGAAGGGGTGATTTCTTGTATTTCTCCGTTAAAATCTAATGTATATACTGGTACACGATCAAACAAGGCAAGAAAATCCCTATTGGCAACTTCCACAATCTCGTTAGGTAGATGGGTAGATGCAGAGGAAGTATTGGAATTTTGACACCCTATAAACTGGTTGCAAGTCATGTTTTATTGACTAAGTCCTTTAAATTTATGAGGATAAAGGCGAGCATTTTGAAGGCAAGAAACATTTCTGCCAGCCGTTCATACCGTACTACTAATCGTCTAAATTTGTCTTCCCATGCAAATGTACGCTCAATCGTGAACCGTTTCTTGTATGATGCTTGATCTAAATTTACATCTAATTCTGCTTGAG
>JAFLBZ010000022.1 GCA_017303715.1 Rhodothermia bacterium
GACTGCTGAAATGATACTGGAAATTTGTGCAGGATTATGCAATTTAAAGCTCAAAAATTCAAAACATGAATTTTGCACCCAAACTTAATTCCTTCTAAACTCAATAAAAACAAGCGCAACAAGTCTAACGATTTCAGCTGATCGGCTTGTTCAATAATTTTTCGAGTTTGGCCTTCTAATTGTATATTTTTTTCTTCTAAAATTTTCTGTTGTTTCTTAATTTCTTCCGTCCTCATTTTTACCATATATTCTAACTCCTTAGCACGCTCACTTAAGATAGAAGTTCTTTTTTTAATGCCACCGTAAATCAAGCCTATTATAAACATAAATGTACCTACTCTAAACCAAAGCGTCTCGTACCAAAAGGGCAAAATCCTAAAAGAATAGATAGAGCTTTTTCCCCACTTCCCACCTACCCCAGCTTGGACATAAAGCGTATATTCACCTTTCTCTAAATTGGTATAATTGACAGAGCGCAGGGCCGTAGCAGTGCGCCAATGTTCATCATACCCTTCCAATCGGACCCTAAACAGCGTATTTGAAGGATACTCGAACGATAAAGCCGAGTAATGAAAGGTCAAATCACGGGTATTGCTTGATAAGTTTACGGCTTCTTTAGGCTCAATACGTTTCCCACGAGATTCTATCCCGACTAAATAAGAGGTTAGGCCAGACATCGTATCTTTAGAGATTTTTCGCGGATTCACCACTACGATACCCTCCATTGTCGGGAACCATAAAGTTCCGTCCTTCATCAATTGCCCAGCATCCTGCTTCCCACCATTCCCCTCACGGTTCGGCATTCCTTGTACCTCGGCATAAGCAACTGAAGGAACCCAATGCGACTTCCCTGCCACAAATGCAAACAAATCTTTTTTTAAAATCCAAAAAATACCATAATTGGTATTCATCCAAAATCTTCCTAATTTATCATCTATAATACGGTGAATACCATCTTTAAATAGCCCATTTTCTTTACTTACTTTGGTTATCTTCAAGACCTTTCCTTGTGAATCAAACCGGATATGACAAATACCATTACTTTCAGTACCGAGCCAAATTTCGGTTGGTGATTCTGGAACAATTTCGCGCACCCCCCTTCCACACGGCTCGTCTGGAGAAAGAAAAAGCTTGATCTTACCCGCCACAAATCGGTATAGCCCCGCAGAACGTGTCCCAAACCAAACCTCTCCACGTAACCCATCCTGCATTCGATATACCCCTGTGAGGTCTTTTCCTTGTTCATCAGAGATCTTTTGCCACCCCATTTTCAAGTCTGAAGTCTGGTACAAAAGTCCCGGATATGAAAGCCAGAATCTGCCATTCTGATCACGGTAAAAGGAGTTCAAAGCCTCCATATTATTTGGCGAATCTGCACAAACTTGATCTTGGCCACCAATAGAAGTCATAAGACATATTTTACCTGAACCACCCCATATGTTTCCTTTACCATCCTCCGCAACAACTGAAAGGGTATATCCTTCAACTTTTTTTGAAAAGAACCGTTTCCCATCAAATTCATAACCATCGGTTGTTAAACTACCTGCATAAATCTTCCCATTCACCGTCTGTTTTATCCAATAAATGGCTTCGTTCCCCATTCCATTTTTTTTGCCCAAGACGCGAATTTTATGTTGCTGGTAGGCAATTAATCCGTTTGCAGTAGCAACCCAAATAATTCCTCTTCGGTCTTGTATAGCATCTATTAAATCGGTTTGGAATGTTTCAAAGAGCTTACCATTTATTAAAAGGTTTTGTTCAGTATGTGCGATTACACCATTATCTGTTTCAGAATATTTTGCCCTTTTCGATAATTCATTTGCCCTATCTATATTTCTATTTGCATAACTTGATTTTTGTTTTTGCACATAATATCCGTTTCGGAAAAAGGTCAGACTACGTGGCGAACTTGTTTCAGTATTTGTGATAATCACATGATCTAGTTCAGGAAATCTACTTGTTTTACCATATTGATTAATCCACATAAGTTCGTTATTATCCATGATATAATAACGATGGTCTATTTCATCATAATAAAAACTGTAAATAACTTTTGGTGTAAGAAAATCTAATTTAATTTCAATAAAATTATTTTTATTTAAGGTATAATGATACAACTTTCTTTCTGAATTGAATAAAAATCCATTTTGTGTTATTCTACCAAGCAAAGGAAAAACTTGTTTTTTAGAATAGACAACCTGTCCATCTTTAATCACATGAAAGTTCCGTCCTTCCATTAGGTAAAGGACATTATTTTTCATATCTCCCCAAATCCCATGAACTCGCTTAAAAGGAAGTCCACTTTCATAGAAAACACCATTCTTATATTTATACAAAAAGAAATCTGATGAAAGAACCCAATTTTCATTTCTTAACGGTTCAATTTTTTGAATGGCATTACTTTTAAATATACCTACATTCTCGCTATTAAATACCTGAAAACTTATACCATCAAAACGTATTAAACCTTCTACCGTACATATCCAAATAAAACCTTGCGCATCTTCGTCTAATTCATGTGCATGATTTACGGGCAAGCCATTTGCGGTTGTCCAAATCTTTTTATGGTAATCACGGGACATAAATTGCACTTCTTGTGCAATTAAAAATGATGTGCTACCGACAATAAACACCTTTATAAAGCACCAATAAAACACCCTAACTAACATTTATTTGCTGTTTTGTACTTTAAAGATAGTTCCTCGATCTTCAACTAAAATCATGTTGTAGATTAATACCCCTTTGCTCCATTGTCAAGCCTTACAAAGACATTTTACCACATGAGGCTTCCGCTTGACCAAATCAGCCTCGCGTTGGTGCTCAAACGACCGGTGCTTAACGAGACCCAAGTAAATAATCGTTGTAATACATCACAGATTCACACAATACACCACAAAAAAAGCCCGCTAAAAAGCGAGCTAATTTGCGGAGAGGGAGGGATTCGAACCCCCGGTACCCTTACGAGTACATCGGTTTTCGAGACCGACCTGTTCAACCACTCCAGCACCTCTCCGTTTTGGTGATTCGTAATATACATCGTACAAACATTTGGTCAAAGCTGGTTTCGCCAAAAACGGATGAAACCGCACGTTCCAAAACCATAGCCTCTTATAGCCCAAATAGCGCCAACCGCTTGGATTTCCGCTTTAAAATTATCCGGTTGTAAACAGAATGTCGTATCTTATTGGAAGCGGTTTCAGAAACCCAGCCTCTTCCACCTTTTTATTTACTGTCATGTTTTTATATGGTAAAGACCGCTTAACCGTCGGAATAGTCCTTGACCTTTTAGCCAATCCGGAACAGGGTATTATTTCTCCGCAAGTTGCTGAAAAGATTATGCTTAGCGCTGGTTATGTTGACCAAATTGCGTTCGGAAACACGCCAGTTTATGGGATAAATACCGGTTTTGGACCTTTGTGCGATACGCTCATTTCGCCAGAACAAACCTCAACCTTACAACACAACTTACTAATCAGCCACAGTGTAGGCGTGGGGAACCCCATCTCGGAAACCCTTACTCGTACCATGATGATCTGCAAGGTTCATGCCTTGGCCTTAGGGTTTTCGGGTGTACAACTGGCGACTGTCGAGCGGATTCTGTGGATGATTCGTGAAAGAATTACGCCAGTTGTTCCAGAAAAAGGTTCGGTTGGCGCTTCTGGGGATTTGGCGCCATTGTCCCATCTTTTTTTACCGCTCATCGGACTTGGTGAAGTTTTTTACAAAGGAGAGCGTCTTCCCACCTCCTCTGTACTTCGCGAATTCGGCGTAAATCCACTTATTTTAGGCCCGAAAGAAGGCTTGGCACTCATCAATGGAACCCAATTTATGCTTGCCCATGCCGTTCATGGTGTCGCACGGTTCCATCATCATTTGGAAATGGCAGACCTCATCGGGGCACTTTCGATTGAGGCATTGATGGGATCCGTGAAACCATTTGAATCACGCTTACACGAAGTTCGTCCATTTGATGGGAGTTGCTTGGTAGCACAACGCCTTCGGAAAATTATTAAAGGCTCGGAAGTACTGGCTGCTCATGCCGATTGTGGCCGCGTTCAAGACCCGTATTCGCTACGGTGTATCCCTCAAGTTCATGGAGCATCACGGAATGCCTGGGCACACCTTAAATCAATAACGGAAATCGAACTCAATGCTGTAACGGACAATCCCGTGGTGCTTGGTCCAAACGAAGCAATTAGCGGCGGCAATTTCCACGGGCAACCCATTGCCCTACCGTTAGATTACACCACCCTTGCAGCATCAGAGTTAGGAAATATCGCTGATCGTCGTTGTTATCTCATGTTAGAAGGTCGGTATGGTTTACCACGTTTATTGCTTCAGGATACGGGCTTGAACTCAGGATTTATGATCCCGCAATACACCACCGCCGCCTTGGTCACCGAAAATAAAACCCTTTGTTATCCCGCTTCGGCAGACAGTATCCCCACTTCTTTAGGACAAGAAGACCATGTCTCGATGGGTTCCATAAGTGGTAGAAAGCTACACGCTGTTTTAGATAATCTTGCCTATATACAAGCGATTGAATTGCTTTATGCAAGCCAAGCAATTGAGTTTAGGCGCCCGCTTAAATCTAGTCCAATCTTAGAAGAAATCATCACCGAAGTACGTGAATGTGTGGACTTTTCGACCCAAGACAAAGTACTTTCGGCGGATATTCATGCCCTACATCAGTTGATTTTATCAGACACCCTTATTCCTAAAATTGCTCATTATGAAAACCTCAACGAAGGATTCCCGTTTTTTGGACTTCATTAATACCTATGCCCCGCATCCAGCCTACCATGCGCCACGCGGGACAGAACTTCATGCCAAATCTTGGCAAACAGAAGCACCTTTGCGTATGTTATTAAACAACTTAGATGCGGAAGTTGCCGAAAACCCAGACGAGCTTGTGGTCTATGGCGGGATCGGACAAGCTGCCAGAAATCGTGAGTCCCTCCAGAAAATCATTGAACTATTGTTGGAATTGGACGAAGACCATTCCTTGCTCGTTCAATCGGGTAAACCGGTTGGCATCGTGCGAACTCATCCAGAAGCGCCTCGCGTCCTTATTGCCAATAGCAACTTGGTTCCGCATTGGGCAACTTGGGCACATTTTAACGATCTACGTGAACGTGGTTTGATGATGTATGGCCAAATGACCGCGGGGAGTTGGATTTACATTGGTTCACAAGGGATTCTTCAAGGAACCTACGAAACCTTTATGTCTTGTGGCAGACAACACTTTGAGGGTAACTTACGCGGAAAACTGTTGGTTTCAGGCGGACTTGGCGGCATGGGAGGCTCTCAACCCTTGGCCGCGGCCATGGCCGGAGCAACTTTTCTCGGAGTGGACATAGACCCTTCTCGCATCCAAAAACGTTTGGAAACGCATTATATAGACCGCATGACAGACTCCTTTGCGGAAGCCATGCTCTGGATCCAAACGGCACTTAGCAAAGGGGACAACCTTTCCGTTGGTTTGGTAGGAGACATCGGAGACGTATTGGAAAAACTTTTGGAAGAAGGCATTACGCCCGATATTCTTACGGATCAGACTTCGGCGCATGACCCGCTGAACGGCTATGTCCCGCATGGGATTTCCCTTGAGGCTGCACTTGAATTGCGCAAAACCGATCCAGACACGTATCAGGCGCGATCTTTAGCAAGTATGGCGCGGCATGTAGGTTTGATGCTGAAACACCAAGCCAATGGTGCTGTTGTTTTTGATTATGGGAATAACCTCCGAGAATTTGCGCGACAAGGTGGGGAACCCAATGCCTTCAACTTTCCCGGATTTACACCTGCTTACATACGCCCACTTTTTTGTGAAGGCAAAGGCCCTTTCCGCTGGGTAGCCCTCTCCGGCGATCCACAAGACATTTTTACCACCGATCAAGCCTTGTTAGACCTTTTCCCAAACAACTCGGAACTTGCTACTTGGATACGCGGCGCTCAGGAAAAAGTAGCTTTTCAGGGACTTCCGGCTAGAATTTGCTGGCTTGGTATGGGCGAACGGGAACAAGCTGGATTGCTATTCAACGATTTGGTACGTTCTGGCAAGGTCAAAGCCCCGATCGTCATTGGGCGGGATCACTTAGATTGCGGCTCGGTGGCCTCGCCCAACCGTGAGACCGAGGCCATGATAGACGGTAGCGATGCGGTATCGGATTGGGCTTTACTCAATCTAATGTCCAATACTGCCGGAGGTGCAACATGGGTTTCTTTTCATCACGGCGGTGGCGTTGGGATGGGCTTTTCGCAACATGCTGGCATGGTGGTTTTGGCCGATGGGACAGACCGCGCAGCTTCTTGTATCCGACGGGTATTGCACAACGACCCCGCCATGGGCCTTTTCCGACATGCTGATGCCGGATATGATAAAGCGCAAGAATGGGCAGAACGTTTTGGCTTGCACGTCTGGTAATATGAGGAACGACATGCAAAAAATGACCTTATTTGGCCCTTTCAGCCAATTACTTTCCCTTTCTGGATTGCCCGAAAAAGGCCCCATTGCCGATGAGGAATTACAGATTGAAGCGAATGCTGGGATTTTAATACAGGCTGGAAAAGTTGTTTCCCTTGGAACTTTTGAAACCTTAAGAACAGCATACCCCCTCGCCGAAGTCCAAGAAATCGGTAGGGAAGCCGTAGTCATCCCCGGATTTGTAGATGCACACACCCACTGTTGTTTTGCAGGAAACCGCGCAATGGATTTTGCCGCAAGAAATGCCGGAAAAAGCTATCTCGAAATTGCAGAAAGGGGCGGTGGCATTTGGCGAACCGTTTTAGACACACGCAAAGCCACAAGCGAGGCATTAGAAAAACTAACGTTACAACATGTTCAAAACTTCTTAACAGAAGGTATTACCACGATCGAAATTAAAAGCGGTTATGGCTTATCGGTGGTAGAAGAACTTAAAATGCTTCGAACCATTCGCCGCGTTGCCGAGCAAACACCTTCCACCGTCGTTTCGACATGCCTTGCTGCCCATACCCTACCGCGTGATTTTTCGGGAAGCCATGACGCCTATCTTAAGGTGCTTGAGGAAGAACTTTATCCGTTCATCTTCTCCGAAAACTTAGCCCAGCGCATAGACATTTTTGTCGAGAAATCGGCCTTTCCCCAAAAAACGGCAAAGAAACACCTTCAAAAAGCGCGGCAACTCGGTTTTGCGGTATGTGTTCATGCCGATCAATTCACGACGGGTGGCTCTGAAGTCGCCATACAAGTTGGGGCCATTTCAGCGGATCACTTAGAAGCAAGTGGTACGCCAGAAATTGCGGCTTTGGCCCGATCTAATGTGGTGGCCGTAGTACTTCCGGGTGCTTCGATGGGTTTAGGCGAACCTTTTGCTCCAGCAAGAGCGTTGTTAGATATAGGAGCTTGTGTTGCCATTGCGAGCGATTTTAATCCGGGTTCAGCACCAATGGGGCAACTTTTATTACAAGCAGCCGTTTTGGCAACCTACCAAAAAATAAGCACAGCCGAGATCTTCGCGGGCCTAACCTTTCGGGCCGCAAAAGCCCTCTCGCTACCCTCAGTAGGAAAATTAGCAATAGGTTACATGGCAGACTTTCAGGCTTATCCAACCAAAGACTACAGGGAAATCCTGTATCACCAAGGAAGAATGAAGCCTTTTGCAGTTTGGAAAGCGGGCCAAATTATTAACACCGAAAAAAATGTATCAAAAACCTGATCCGAAGTTATGGCACGGACGACAAGACGGTTCGGATTATAACCACCTGAGATGGCATCAGGGCATAAAAATGATGGATCTCTCCCAAAATTTACCGATCGGAAATAAAGCTACTGCCTTACTCGGTTTTGCATGTGACGAAGGCGTCCGCAGAAATGAAGGTCGAGCAGGCGCTTCAAATGGCCCAAATGCGCTACGGAACGCTTGTCGGAACCTGCCATGGCATTTTCCAGAATCCTTCACGCTTTTTGATGCCGGAAATATCGTTTGTGAAGCAAATCGGTTGGAATCCGCACAATCCGACTTGGGGAATCTGGTTCATCAACTCCAGAAAAAACAGTATTTTACCACAATTATTGGTGGTGGACACGAAGTATTGTTTGGCCATTACCAAGGACTAAGAAAGGCACATCCAAAAGCCAAGATTGGTATTATTAATTTTGATGCCCATTTTGACATGAGGGCCTTAAACCCAGCAATTGGTCCAACCTCTGGAACCGGATTTTGGCAAATTACCCAAACGGAACCGCTCTATTATTTGGTTTTGGGAATACAGAAAAGTGGGAATACGCGCGCCCTCTTTAATTTCGCAAAGGAAAAACAGGTTCAAATGGTTCATGCAGTAGATTTTAGAACTGAACTTCTTAACGACCTAATAACCAAGGTTCAAGATTTTATTCTTGCCGTGGATTATGTCTATTTGACCATTTGCTTAGATGTTTTTGCTGCGGCATACGCACCCGGTGTAAGTGCGCCAACGGCGTTTGGGTTGATACCTGATGCCATTTTTCGGGAGGTTCTACTCACCATTACCCGTTCCCCAAAATTAATTTCTATGGACATCGCAGAGCTGAATCCACAATTTGACAAGGGGGATAGAACTGCAAAATTGGCGGCACAATTGCTTTTTGAGACCTTAGACTCATTCGCACAAACCCATTATTCACAATAAGATGCACCCAGTAACTACACCTCATGCACCGCTTCCAGCTGGCCATTATAGCCAAGCCATCATCCACAACGGCTTGGTCTATATCTCGGGACAATTACCCATTTCCCCAGACCAAGAAGGCCATAGCATTGGAACGATTGAAGAGCAAACCCGCCAAGTTTTGAAAAACGTATCCGCGATCTTGGATGCCGCCGGAAGTAGCCTTCACAACCTGCTCAAAGTGACCCTATATATATCGGATATGGCGCTTTGGGGGCGGGTAAATGTTGTTTATTCGGAAATTTTGGGCAACCATAAGCCCGCTCGTGCAGTTGTTCCTGTGAACCCATTACATCATGGTTACCAAATTGAAGTCGAAGCGATAGCAGCAGTGGTTTCTTAGTGGATTTACTTCTTGGCTTCTATTTTGAAGGACAACCGTATCGTTTCCCACATTAATGTAGCCACTGCACTCCTTTCAGTGAGTTCGTCAAAATCAAAGGTCAGCCATTCCACATGCGGAATCTGTTCAGGCTTAATGTTGAGCCTTAGGACATCATCGTTTTTGTTGTAATTAAAAGCGCCCCACTGATCGGCCTTTCGGTTAAAAATCAGCGTCCATTCTTGTTCTGTTGGAATCACAAACAGCGCATAGGCTCCTTTTTTGAGTAATTGGCCATTGACCAATACGTCATCTGGTGTTGAAAATACCGTTGCCTCATTTGCGCCTGTTCGCCACACCTCGCCATAGGCTTCCAAGCCGCCAAAAATTTTCCTGCCCTTAACCCCCGGCCGGCCATAGGAGATGGTAACCAGTGTTTGTCCAACATTTTGCGACACTGCTGCATTTGGACTCATCCGCGCATCACTATTGTCTCGCTGTGGAATGTTCAAGGATTCCTTGGGTGATGCTTTTGAGGCAGAAGTGGCTGGAGTCGGATTTTCTGTTGTATTCGTACAAGCAGATAACCAAACACAAACAACTCCGACGAGTACAAACCTTGTTAAATGTTTCATGTGAGAGATGTTATAAGAGAAATAAAGCGATGTTATAAAATGCGTTTTTTTTTGTCCAAATGCAAATGATGGATATTTTCAATGTATCTCTCGAAAAAACAACATATTCACCCATTTTTTGGCTTGTAAAAGCCGTTTTTGAAGTGATCCCTCAATGACATAAAACGGAATGTTTAAATCGGCAAGTGTGTTTTTAAAGACCTTTTGCAATGCTGTACGGACTATAAGCCCATCTCTTTGGAGGCCATCTGCTTCCCAAGGAATATCATCTTCGGCCAGTAAAACCAAATCATAAGAATGGTTTTTGGCCAAATCCCAGAGCGGCCCATCCGATATTCCAAAATAGTGTTTGGCATAGATCGCAGTAGTTAATGGCGTGGTATCACAAAAAAGCACTTGGTTGGCTAAAAGAGCGGTCTTTTTCTCCGTTACGATCTGTTGCTCGGCAATAAACAGCATTTCTTCCTGTTTTGGCAACCTATTGTGTTTGGCAACAAACGACCGTCCATATTCTGGAACCCATGCTGTTTGGTACGATTCGGCAAGTTTCTGTGCCAAAGTTGTCTTTCCCGTACTTTCTGCGCCCAAAATCGCGACACGCTTCACATAATAAGCCCTTACAGGTTCTGGCAAAAAATCCCAGTGAAGATGTGGATTTGCCCGAATTTCTGAACCTGAAATTGGGAAGGCTTGGCGTTTGGGGTCTATACAAATATGTACAGCGCCAAAACAAGAAGCCAAACGAACGCCATAATCCTCGGAAGTAAACACCACATCTGGTGCTTCTGGGATAAGTTCGAGAATACTCTTCGTCCAAATCTCCCAAAAATTAGGATGTTCATGTGGATACGAGGGATTCTCGGCAGTGTGATGCAAGACGTCCACTCCCGTCGGACAAAGGGTTTTCATCCAATGGTAGCGGCGTTCGCCAAGGATGCTTTCTGCTTTGAGCGTACATACAAGAACCGTCAGCCGCTTTACCTGCTTCTGGGCAGACCGGATTAGGTGCAAATGACCAAGGTGAGGAGGATAAAATTTTCCGATAATTAGTCCGTGTTCATAAACAGCTTCGGCTTTTGAAGGAGTGTATTCATTGACATTTTCCATTCACGCAACCCTATAAAACACAAGAAGATAAAGAGACCATATAGCAAGGCTGTTAGATACAGCTCTTTATAGATAAACAAGACCACATACACCACATCGGCAGTAATCCAGAGATGCCAATTTTCGTAAATCTTTCGGGCGAGCATGAACTGCGCAACCACACTAATCATTGTCGGGAAGGCGTCAAAATAAGGGACATTGGTTTGTGGAATACCAGGCCAAATTGCATGAATGTGTGCAAAAAAATAACCCGTCGAAAGCCACCCGACCAAGACAAATGCCGAGGCAATCAGCCATAAAGTCTTAGAAGCACGTGTAACATGTAATACTGTTTTCTGTTCGCCCCCAAACAACCATTCGTACCAGCCATAAATGGAAGACCCTAAGAAAATAAATTGCAGAGCAAAATCGCCATAGAGTTGAAAATTAAAAAACAATATCATGGAAAGCACAATGCCCACCATGCCAATCGGCCATGCCCAAACATTTTCTTTGGTGTTTAGATAGACGCAAACCAAATTGAACAAGAAAGCTATAAACTCAAAATAAGTGAGCTTATACTGCCAAATTTCTACTAAAGTATCCATGCAAAACCTTTAGAACTCATAGGTACGACTTCCCACGATCATGCGTTTAACCGCCGCTTTTCCGTCTTTGGTCACGGCAACGATCATGCGTGTTTTTTCGCGGTTTTTTGTTACATCTTGTTCAATTTCAACCCGACGAGCCTCTGGAATAAAATAGGCTTCTATCCCATACCGAATGGCATTGTCCCGAAAAACACCTTCAAGCTGGCGCTCGTCCGCTTTTAGGGTTTGGGACTTTGTTTTCTCGAACCGCGCAAGTCGGAAACTTCCGACGGAATCTCGCTTAACAACCGCCCAAACCGTTTCACCTTCTTGAAATGGAATCTTAGACGGCGCAAGATCGGGGCGCGAAATGTCATAGTTCAAAATCACATAGTACCCACTCCACATATCGTATGGGTCTATGGGTGCAAGGGGCAATGCAATTTCTTCGCCAGTTGCTTGGGTGATCAATGTTCGTGCCGGAACCAAGGCCAAAATCACGACTTGCACAAGCACAATGACCATAAAGGGAAAAACCTTTCTCATGGGCGAATCTCCTGATTTTGTTTGGTTTTGAGGTATTTTTCAAACCTGAAGGTGGCAAAAATGAGGGCAACACCTAAAATTACAAAGACCAAGGCTTTGGTGGTCAGGTCTTCGGTATATTCAAAAAATCGGCTTCCGATAATTATAAACAGGTACAATAAACCAATCCAAAAGGCGCCGCGCCGTAAACCTGTATAGCCGATGTACAACAAGACGCCCCCCAAAACAACCGATGCGGCATTGTTCAGCAATAAAAACAAAACATAATTCGCCGGAAAAGCAACCCTGAAGTTCAAAAGAGCAACAGAAAAGCCCAATGCCAACAAAGCAATTAGCGCTATTTGAAAAACTTTTTCATGCGCCGTCCCTTTTCCTTTCTGATAAAAAAACCATCCCAAAACTGGAAGAATAAAAGCAAGTAATCCCATTCCATAGGTTGCGGCTTTCCGCCCATTCTCCATGTCTTCCGCGATTTCCCTAAACCCGAAAAAGTAGAAAAAACCAAGTAAGACAATAAGGGCGAAAACCAAACTGCTGTACGAATAACCCTCTTTCTTTTGGAGATGACCCAAGACCAAGCCCATTACAACAACAACCTGTAAAGCCATTAAAAACATGGACATACCATCCGAAAAAGAAGGATTAATGTGTGTGATAGCCAGAATGACATAAGACATCCATGCAAGTGCGGTCAACGTAAAAAAAGCAACCGATTTCTCCCAAACCACCAAGGGTATAAAAACGAGGGGCAAACCGAATAACATCCCATGTGCCAACTGCTCATGATCCTCATAAAGTCCAAGACCATACACAAACGTACAGACAAGGGCAAAAACTGCGTTGGGAATGCTCCTAAGTGCATATGCAGCCGCCAAAGCACCAACTGCGGAGGCGCCAAAGCCATTGTACCAATTTCCCCGAATATGGAATATCTGCGCAATTAGGCCAATATTGGCTGCAAAAATAAGCGTTCCGAGCAAAACCAACGCATGTCCTAACCGAGGCCCTGTCTCACTTATTTTCCACAAATAGAATCCTAATCCATGTGCGGTCAGCATTGCAGCAAACAAAAGTACGAGTTTAAGCGCCGCCGGAATCGCTTCCCAGTTTGCCGCCACAAACGTAACAACGCCCATCCCAACAATGAGCGCCCCCATTGTATAGACTGACAACAAAAGGCGGTTGGTTCCTTCGTCTTTGAGTTGGTCAAATTGATATCGGGCTTGGATTTTCTCGGCCAAGTCTGGTGGAAACCAGCCTTCTGATTGCCACTGCTTCATTTCCTGCGCAAGCCAGCGCTTATGAGGGACAGACATAGGATTTTGGGTAATGGGATGAAAAATAAGGTTTGTCTAAGGATGTTCTTCCGCAAAGGCATCAAAGGCATGACGGAAAGCAAGATACGCCAAAAAGCCACCTTTCAAGTCCCAAACTTCCTTAAAGCCAGCACGTAACAAAGTTTTTGCGGCTTCGCGTGATCGCCCACCAGATTTACAATGCACCACAACCCGTTCGTCACGGTATTCACTGAGTTGGGATAATTGCGTCGTTAGAATACCGGAGGGCAGCAAATAACCACCCATATTGCCCGCAGCAAATTCTTCCGGTTCACGTACATCTAAAAGAAAAACTTTTTCGCCATTAGACTGCCATTCTTGCAACTCGGCGGGCGTAACCATAGGAGCAGCCACCTCTAAGCCACAAAAGGCATCGTAATCATCCAAGAGGTCAAAAATTTCTGGTGCAGATCCGCAAATGGGGCACGACGGATTTTTCCCCATTGCTAAAACATCAAAGCGAAGGTTTTTTAAATCCATCTGTACCAACTTTGCGTTATCGGATGAATGTAATGCCAACAAATAACGTAATACCTCCGAAGCCATAAGACTTCCAGCAATGCCCGCACTTGCACCCAATACACCCTCTTCTACACAATTTGCCACCAAGCCCGCTTGTGGTGGTTCAGGATACAGACAACGATAGCAAGGGCCATTTTGCAGTCCCAAGAGCGCAACTTGGGCATCGAACCGATGTATAGCACCCGTAACAAAAGGTATTCCCATCAACACACAGGCATCATTAACCAAGTAGCGTGTCGGGAAATTATCGCTCCCGTCCACCACCAGATCATATTTTTTGACTAAAGCATAGGCATTTTCAACCGAAAATCGCTCGTTATACGGATTAATGGTGACTTCGGGGTTCATTGTTTTTAGAACACGAAGAGCGACCTCGACTTTCGGCTCTCCTACATCAAAAGGGGTGAACAAGACCTGACGATGAAGATTCGATTCCTCTACAATATCAGGCTCGACAATGCCCAACGTCCCAACGCCTGCTGCAATCAAATTTTGGAGGACGACCCCACCAAGCCCGCCACATCCAATCACCAATACTGCCGATTCCTCCATCTTTTTTTGTCCCGCCACTCCAATTTCTGGCATAATCATCTGCCGCTGATAACGCTCCGAAGTAAACACGTTTTATGGTTTTAATGTTAAAAAAAAGCCCCAATTCGCAGATTGAGGCTCTTAATATAATCACTTTAAAAGTATTATCGTACACCCGGAAACGCTTGTTTAAGCCCATTGGTCAATACACCATCGTCATAACCGGGTACAAAAACTGCCACGCCCCCCAACCCTTTTTGTTTGATGAATTGGTATTTTTTTTCCAAACTTATGTGGTCTTCATACCACCCTTGGAACCACCCATTTGCCGTCTGATACACATAGTATGGTGAGCCGCTTGCTGGATCACGTTTTAATCCAAACTTAGCCGCCCGTTCTTTTGCGGCATAGCGTATGGTACTGGCATATCGTACCCCTCGGTTAGAATATGAGATGGTTTCACCTGCTCCACGAGTGGGAGAACCCAATTCACTTGTTACCGTAGGCCACTCATAACCATAAAATGGGACTGAAAAGACCAATTTTTTACGTGCCACCCCTAAAGCGTCGTATCGGGCAACGATATTTTGCCAGTTGCGTTGCCCCCACCCTGCTACGGGCGAGACAGGACCAGCAGAGGGGCCAGACTTCCAATGTAGGTCAAATCCCTGCACGACCAGCTTATCGGCATATCGGGCGATCGCTGCCTCATCATATGCATCTGCTGGATCTAAAGCGAGTGTAAAAACCACCAACTCTTTGCCCCATTTCCATTGGTTAAGCAAGGTGCGAATGTCCTTAATAAAAGTCGTATAGTTTTTTCGAGCAATGGGTGTAATGGGTTCGAACATCTCAAAATCCAAATGTACCCCATCTGCATTTGCAATTCTTGCCGCATTCATCACATTGGTCTTGAGGCGTGCGATCGAAGCCGCATCTGAAAACAAGCGATTTACCTTCTGAGCATCTAACAAGGTGAAAGAAGGAACCACTTTTGCTTGCTGCCCCCGTGCGGAAAGCACCAACTCCGCCCATGACATAGGCCATCCATTTAGACTCTTAAAATTGCCATCCTCTTCCACATACAAGGCAAAAAACACGACCTGATCGTACATCTTTAGGTCATATTGCTTCCAGTTGTCCTTCATCCAATACGGATGATAACCAACAATGGTAAATTGGTTGCGCAAGTTGGTATCCCCTGATCCTAAAAGAAACAAACAAGCCAGAAACAGAACAGAGCGGGTGGCGTATTTTAGTAATTGCATGGTGTTGTAGAAAAAATAACGTAAAGTCAAACAGTTTAGAAAATATTGGGAAATGGTGAATGAATCCAATCGTTGAAGAAAAACTGAAACATTTACCCACTTCGTCTGGGGTATATCAGCACAAAGACGCCACAGGTAAAACACTTTATGTGGGCAAGGCCAAAAACCTCCGAAATCGGGTGCGTTCGTATTTTCAAAAAGGCGGACCAGCGGACGGCAGAATTCGCATAATGGTTGAAAAGGTTGCCGACATCGAAATTATCCTTACCGATACCGAGGCAGAAGCTTTGATTCTGGAAAACAACTTGATCAAAACGCTAAAGCCGCGCTATAATGTAAACCTGCGTGACGACAAAACCTATCCTTATATCTGCATCAAAAACGAGAGGTTCCCACGAATTTTTCCAACACGCCGCGTCATTCGGGATGGCTCTAAATATTTTGGGCCTTATACCGATGTCAAAAACATGCACCTCATCTTGGGGACTATTCGCTCCGTGTTTAAACTTCGTAATTGTAACCTCGTCCTCTCTGAAGCTAATATCAGAAACAGCAAATTTAATGCCTGTTTACAATTCCATATCAAGAAATGTGCTGCACCGTGCATCGGATTAGAAGACGAAGCACATTACCAAGAATCTATCGCACAAATTCGCCAGTTGCTCAGTGGGAAAACGGGCGCTTTGATCACCCAATTGAAGCAAGACATGCGGGTGGCAGCGCAAAATCGCCGCTTTGAGGCCGCAGCAGAACTTAGAGATAAAATCTTGGCCTTAGAACAATATTCTGCAAAGCAAAAAATGGTCACCGAAAGCGAGGTTAACCGAGACCTCTTTGGTCTCTTTGTGGAACGGGATGAAGACATCGCATGTGGAGTCGTTTTTCAAGTGCGAGAAGGGAAAATTATAGGACGAAGACACAGATACCTTACCCAATTGGGCGAAACCGCTGAAGACCACTTGCTCCAGTCTTTTGTAGAAGATTATTATGCCGAAGCCGTATTTTTTCCCGACGAGGTGTTTCTTTCTACATCACTTCCACAACCCGAACCCATTTTGGAATTGTTACGACATGCCACCGGAAAAAAGGTATTGCTCCATACGCCACAACGCGGCGAAAAAGCAGACCTGATGCGCATGGTAGAGGCCAATGCGAAATTGCTCGTCGGAGAATACTTACAAGCCAAAGCAAAAAGACACGAGGAGGCTCTTCCTCGATCTGTGCAAGCCCTTCAACGCGATTTACACCTGCCCCGTCTGCCGCGACGAATTGAGTGTTTCGACATTTCACACCTTGCCGGAACAGGTACGGTGGCCTCTTGTGTGGTTTTTATAGACGGGAAACCCGCCAAAAGTGAATATCGGAAGTTTAAGATCCGCAGTGCAGAAGGCAAACCAGACGATTTCCTATCTATGCACGAGGTGATTTCGCGGCGCTATACCCGTGCCCAAGACGAAAACCTACAAATTCCAGACCTTATTATTATTGACGGCGGTAAAGGACAATTATCCCATGCCGTAGAGGCCCTAAAAGAAGTTGGATTTTATGGAAAAACGCCTGTAGTAAGCCTCGCAAAACGAATGGAGGAGGTTTTTTTTCCAGAAGACCAGAAATCGGTGATGATCCCTCGGACAAGTTCCGCCCTAAAACTGATGCAGCAACTCCGCGACGAAGCCCACCGCTTTGCCATAACCTTTCAACGCCAACAGCGCAAAAATACCCAACTCCGCTCCGAGCTTATGGAAATTCCGGGCGTCGGCGTAAAAACGATTGAAAAGTTAATAAAAACCTTTGGCTCCGTGAAAAAGGTAAAATTGGCAACCTTAGCAACTTTAGAAGATGCTGTTGGAAAAAAAGTAGCTTTAGCGGTAAAAGGATATCTAGATGCGCAAGAGCAAGACTCAGAAAGCACTTAGCCCTAAGGCAAAATAAAATGCCTTTCATCAAAAAAGTTTTGCCGGAAAAATCCCGTCATGCGATGTAGGAAAAAGCGGGTATTGCCCTTGAAAAGGGTTTCTTAACTTGCAAGAGCATGGCAAATGGGTGATTCCCCTTCCCTGCCACATATACTTCACCCGATAAACCTCCAGACATTATGCAAAAGATTTTAACTTCGGGCTTTGCAGCAGGTATTGTACTCCTGATTGTGAGTTACGGACTCTTAACGTTAGCGCCCACCCTTTTACCTATTTTAACGGATGAGTATTTTAATCCGGCAGTTTTCCAGACCGGGAACGAACGCTCCATTTTGTATTTCCTTCACCCATTTGTGCTAAGTTTTGCATTGGCTTGGTTTTGGGAGCGTTTTAAGGGACTGTTTCATTCCTCAAATTTTGTATGGCGTGGTATAGAATTGGGGTTAGTCTATGGCTTGGTTGCCACACTTCCGGCCATGTGGATCACCTTCAGTTCTATGAACGTCAGTATGTTGATGATTCTCTCATGGTTAGGATATGGCGTCTTACAAGCCATTGTTGCTGGGATCATCCATGCGAAACTAAATCCATAACGGTACTTTTGTTTGGTTAATGGAAGCCGAGGGTTAGGGAACTAATTCTCGGCTTTTTTTTGATTTCAGCCTCTGCAATATTTTTCCAGCGGTCACTGTAACGTAATTTCTATCTTAGGTACAAATTATTGACTTTTTCGCCCAACCTGTCAGCGCGTTGCACTCAGTACCAACCCCCAAAACAGCCTTACTCTTGTTTGCCAATAAGGATCGTCAAGAAGCGCTCCGTAAACCTTTTTTTGGTGAAAACGCCCACAAAAAAAATTGTGCATTTTCTAAAGAATTGAACTTGTGGTCTTTAGCCGTAGCAGAGAGATCGGGGTTCCCCGTTTTTCGGTTTACGGAACGGGAGCAAGTAGGAAACACATTTGGGGAAAGGCTTGCACATGCCATTCAACGGGTTTTTGACCAAGGCTTCAAACAAGTGGTGGTGATGGGCAATGATACGCCACAACTCCGCCCATCGCATCTTTTAGCAGTAGAAAAAGCGCTCATTAAGGCAAACTGGGTTGTGGGACCAGCAACGGATGGTGGGCTTTACGTTCTTGGGGTTCAAAAAGCGGCTTTCGAGCCTGTTTCTTTTGCAAAAATGCCTTGGCAAGCGCAAGACTTATTTGCCGCCTTTTTGGGCTTAGACCACACTTTTGTTCTACCAGAGGTTTTTGGGGACATAGACACTGCATCCGATTTCGAGTTTCTCGCCTTCGATTCTCGCTTACCTAAACCATTACGTGCCCGATTAGTAGCACTGCAAGTCTCATCCACAACATACTTTTTCCTCCCTTCAACCTTAGCGGGGCATTGCTATACCGCTCCACTTCGAGGACCACCGTCTCATTAAAGCACTTCACGTCCACATCATTTCACCCTTTTTTTCAAAATGGGCATTTTACCTTATTTACTTTTTATACTTATGAAGTTTTACATATTATTACCACTATTACTTTTCAGCTTTCCCATAAGCACTTTTTCGCAAGCAGAAGTTGAAGTTGTGGTATTTAATGCAGAAACCAAGGCCCCTGCGCCGAATGTAGTTGTACGATTGATGAATACAGCGATTGGATTCACCGCTACCAAAGCCACCCAAGCCCAAGGCAAAGTACAGTTTTTAGGGCTTTCGACGGCTGGGGAATATTCAGTGGTTAGCGACAAAAGCGTCACCTTCGAATCCGCAAACACGGCAATGTTCACCTTGCGCAACCACGAAAAACGAAGCATTTTGCTTTACGTCCTGCCGACAACCCAAATAGCGGGCGAGGTGGATATACGCGCAGCCAGTATTGCCGCCCTGAACACCCGAAATGCGGAAGTGTCTTCCTCTTTAAGTATGGCAGAAGTGCAAGCGTTGCCAATCGAAGGTCGGGACGTGACACGGGCGTTGTACCGTCTGCCCAACGTGGTGCAATCCACTGGATTTTATCCAGAAGCCCCAAATGTGAGCATCAACGGGGCAAATGGCTTGTTTACAAATTACTTGGTGGATGGAATGGACAACAACGAAAACTTTCTGGGTGGACAAAAATTTGCCATTCCCATTGGTGCGGTACAAGATGTAACGGTACTGACCAACAATTACTCGGCGGAGTTTGGGCGAACGGGCAATGGTATTTTTAATGTCACTACAAAGTCTGGAGCCAATACACCGACGGGCGAAGTGTTTTATATGGTGCGTCCCGGCCCCACATTGGATGCTTCAAGTGCTTATGCCCAGCGAGACCTTTCGGGCAATCAAGTAAAAGATGGATTTCAGCGACATCAGTTTGGTTTGAGTTCAGGTGGTGCACTTGTTAAAAATCAAACCTTTTATCACTTTAATTTTGAGCGGATGATAGACCTTAAAGACAATTTGCTCAATTCGCCCAAGCTTGGCGTGAACGAAACAGTGAAAGGCCGCAATGATTTCTCCTACCTCACCGCACGACTCGACCACAAATGGAAGGGCAAACTACGTTCAGCCCTGCGGTTTAATTGGGGTGATGTTCGGATTGATCGGCAAGGTGGCGGCTTAGAAGGGGGCACGGAGTTTCCATCAGCAGGGAATACCCAATTGCGACAATCGGTTTTGGCAGTTTTACAAAACACATACTTAGGCAAAAATTTGGTATATGAAAGTAATGTGCAATTCAGCCGCTTTCTCTGGGACTATGCCAATGTGGAAGACCTAACGAAGCCGCGCGTCAATGTCTTAGACCCACAAGAACAGTTTGTTGCGGGCTTGGGAAGTCCGGGCTATATTTTTAAAGACCTCGAAAACACCCTACAACTTCAGCAAAAGATTAGCCTCTTCCGCAACAACCACACCTTCAAACTCGGTATGGATGCCCTGACATCACATTTTGATTTGTTTGGTGGCGGTAATGAGTCTGGTTCTTACACGGTGAAACTGACCCAAGCCCAATTGGATGACCTTAAAGCCAAAAATTTGGGTGCGAAGTTGGATGTAAATGACCTCCCAAGCGATGCCCAAGTGCTCAATTATAGCATTGAGCTAAGGCCACAATCTTTTGGCGCACGGCAAAACCAAGTCGGGCTATACCTCGAAGACCAAATCTCTGTCAATAGCCGCCTCAACCTCACAGCGGGTTTACGTTGGGATTATGACAGCTTAACAAAAGGTGGAAGTACTGGAGTTGGTGACTTAAATAATGTTGCACCTCGCTTTAATTTCAATTATTTATTGAATGAAAAAAGCGTCATTCGGGGTGGATATGGCATGTTTTATGACAAAATCGTCTATGCCATTTATTCTGATGCCTTACAGCAAAATTCTACCGCCGCCGGATACCTGGCGCAACTCAAAGCCTTGATGGACAAAGGCATTTTGCCCAAAGAGACCGATTTAGACAAAATCACTTTTGCAGGTAATGTCACCGCAGACGGGACAGCACTCACTACTGGTTACCTGAAAGGGGCAACGGCAGCGCAACTCCAAGCCCAACGTGAAAACCTTTTTGCAGGTGAGCGCCGGATATTAAATCCAAACGGCTATCAAAACCCTGTGACACACCAGTTTTCTTTGGGTTATCAACGCCAAATTTCACGCATATACTTGTTTTATCTGGATTTAACAAGAACGCAATCTTATAACTTAATGCGGCTTCGGGACTTAAATACGCCGTCGGCTTATCCGATTAATGCCCAAAATGTGGTGGTGCGTACCCAAGCCCAAGCCGATGCCACACGCCCTATCCCCATTTATGCCGATGCCCAAGGGGTATATGCCTTGGTGAATGGGCAAAAAATCCGTGATGGTATTGCACGCACCATTACCATGACCGAAACTGCTGGAAAAGCCGAATACTCGGCAGCTTCGTTCAACTTGGTCAAAGATCGTGGCCAAGACCCATATGGCTTCCGCGTTTCTTATACCCTTTCTCGGCTCATGAACGACACCGACGACATCAACTTCAAAGCCCAAGATGCCAATGATTACGCCTCAGAGTGGGGGCCTTCTGTAAATGACCGTACCCATGTCATCAGCGCCGTTGGATATTGGTATCCCATCACAAACATGACTGTTACACTGGCGGGCCTGTTCCAAAGTGGACAACCGATTAATCGCATTCCGGATGCCACACGTTACGGCACAACCGACCTGAATGGAGATGGGCGCTCTTTTGGCGCAAGTTATGTCGGAAACTCTGACCGCCAGCCGGGCGAAACGCGCAATTCCGATCGTTTGCCTTGGGCGAATGTCTTAGACTTGAGTTTGAGGTATCGCGTTCCTTTTGGCCAAAAGAGTCTGGAAATCAGTGCTGAAATTTTTAATCTTTTAAATGCCGAGAATCTAAGTGGTTACGCCAACAATGCCACCCAAAGCAACCAAATCCAAGTGGGGCCTGCCACCAATACCTTGGTGAAAAAGAACGCTGGGCCACCCCGCCAATTCCAGTTTGGTTTGCGTTTTCTAATGTAAATTCGCAGGCTAAATTTTTTATCGTTTTGTTTGGGGCTAAAGCGCATTTTAGGTGTTTTTAGCCCCTTTTCATTATCTTATGGTGGCCAATCACGGCAAAGGTCTTCTTCGGGGAATCGGCTAGGTCTAAAGACATACGTTCCTTTTCAGAGACCTTTTGATTAAATGGTTTTCCTGTAGAATGCAAAACGTTACAAAGCCCCTTTAACCTTTCAAGAACGCCCATTTATGATGTCACACAAAACCCTTAAAATTATCAAGAACAGGTCGGATATTGGCGCGGGTACACGCGGCTCAGATCTGGGAATTGATGCCCTTGAAATTGCAGCCATAAACCGAGAAGACGATTTTTTCAACCGCCATTTATTTGTTGATGTCGCCACGCACAACGAATCGGTTTATCACAAAGTTCGGAACTCCTTCGCCAAGCGGATTGGCCATGTTTACGAACAATGCACCCGTGTGGCCGAGACCGTCCGCCAAGTTGTTTCGGAAGGATATTTCCCCTTGGTGCTCTCCGGTGATCATTCCTCCGCGCTGGGAACCATTAGCGGACTAAAAGCCGCCAACCCCGAACGAACCTTGGGCGTTATCTGGATTGATGCCCATGCAGACCTCCATTCGCCTTACACCTCGCCCTCCGGAAATATACACGGAATGCCCCTTGCGGCGGCCTTAGCCGAGGACAACCGATCTTGCCAAATCAATAACCTACGTGACGATACCGACTCTTATTGGGAAGCAATGAAGCGAATCGGAGTCCCGACAGCAAAAATAAAACCTGAACACCTTGTTTTCTTTGGGGTTAGAGATACCGAAATTCCAGAAAACAAACTTATGGATCACCAAGGTATTCGTAATTTTACCGTGCCAGAAGTCCGTTTTAACGGGATAGAGACTTGTCTTGAAAAAGTAGCGGCACTTCTGAAAGACTGCGACGACCTCTATATTTCATTCGATGTAGATAGCTTGGATTGCGACTTAATTTCTCATGGTACGGGAACACCCGTCCCTAAAGGATTTGATCCCTTAGAAGTACAAAACCTTATTAAGGGCTTGATGAACACGGGCAAGGTCATCTGTTTGGAAATTGCCGAAATTAATCCACTTTTGGATAACCGTGGAAATCGTATGGCAGAAACTGCTTACGGGGTATTATCGGATGTGATGTTGCATTACGAGCAAAAACAACCCAAAAAACAGACGTCATTTTCAACATTTTAACGGATTAACGCCATAATTTATAACCATTCCTTTACCCTATTTTTAACCCTATACACCCAAACACATGATGAAAGGTAAAACAACCCGTATGTTGCTTAGCCTGTTATTCCTATGCCTGACACCATATGCTATGGCGCAGAACTTGGTCGTAACAGGAAAAGTAACTTCGGCTGATGACGGTACGCCCCTCCCCGGTGTAACGGTAACAGCCAAGGGCACCAACAATGGTGTAATAACAAGTACGACCGGAGATTATCGTATCACCCTATCTCGTACCGGAACCTTGGTCTTTAGCTTCGTAGGCTATCTTACCCAAGAAGTTCCTGTAAACGGACGCTCTGAAATCAGTATAGCTTTAGTAACCGATACCAAAAGTTTAGGCGAAGTGGTGGTCACTGGTTTTGGTTCGCAGATCAAACGTGAATTAACAGGAAACATCGCCAAAGTAAAATCCGCGGATATTCAAGACATTCCAGTTATGGGCGTTGACCAAGCCATCCAAGGCAAGGCAGCCGGCGTTCAGGTCAATGCTGGTAGTGGTAAACTTGGACAAGCGGTTCGGATCAGTGTTCGCGGCCCATCCTCGGTTACCGCTTCGAACCAGCCCCTTTTTGTGGTAGATGGCGTACCCATCACCAATGCCGATCTCTCCTTGAGCGGTGGTGATACCAACCCGTTGGTGGACCTCAACTCCCAAGACATTGCTTCTATCGAGGTGTTAAAGGACGCTTCTGCCGGAGCAATCTATGGCTCTCGTGCGGCCAATGGGGTGATTCTGATTACCACAAAACAAGGTCGGGCCAGTGGAAAGACCAATGTTCAATTTGGATATTCCGCAGGAAACAGCAAGCCAACTCGTGTTGTAAAATTCTTAAACACACAGCAATACATAGATTTTTATCGCATGGCAGCTGGAAATTCGGACGTAATTGAAAAAATTGACCCCTCTGCAAACGATTCATACACCACCTATATGGAGGATTTTTACGATTCCCAAAGTTTAGGTACATTAGGAACCAGTAATCAGGCAGATACAGATTGGGGCGGCTTGGCTTTTCAGGATGCACCACAACAACAATATGACCTAAGCATTAGTGGTGGTAACGATAAAACGGCTTTTTACGTCTCAGGACAATGGTTAGACCAAAAGGGAATCATCTTGGGAAATGCCATGAACCGCATTTCGGGACGAATAAACCTCGAACACAAGGCTTCAGATCGCTTCCGTCTTGGTGCAAACATGGGACTTTCTCGGAGCATAAACAACCGTCTTTCTGGCGACCGCCAATTTGACAACCCGATGCAGATGGTTGCTTTGCCGCCCATGACGCCAGAAAAAGACCCCGAAACCGGACTTCCTGTCGGGACACCACCGGGGGATGCCAGTATTCCCTTGTATTATAACCCGATGATTAACCTTGGAAACTCCTATTATGATACTTCGGTAAACCGGAATATCAGCACGGTATATGGCCTCTTGCAGCTCGCTCCCGGCCTCTCCTTCCGCTCCGAAGTGGGTGTGGATATGCTAAACCAGTTCGAGGAGCAATATTATAACAGCAAGACGGCACGCAATTTTGGTGCAACCAAAGGGATTTCAAGAAACCGCGCGGTTCGCGTAGAAAACTTGAATACCAACAACTATTTCAGTTTCTGGAAAGTAAGTGGCAAGCACGCTTTAGATGCCACCCTCGGAACCTCCTTCCAATCTTCGCAAACCAAAACGGGTTATACCGAGGGCCAAGACTTCCCTTCTGATGCGTATCGCTACATTGCAAGTGCCGCCAAAAAGACGGACGGCAGTTCTTCACAAACCGATTTCCGTTTTGTTTCTTATTTCGCCCGCGCAAATTACAAACTTGCGGACAAATACCTTTTGGGTTTAAGTGCAAGGGTTGATGGTTCATCACGATTTGGTCGCGACAGTCGTTACGGCTTCTTTCCTGCGGCCTCAGCTGGCTGGGTCATCTCGGACGAGTCTTTCCTGAAGGGTAATTCCCTCATCAGCTTCCTCAAGTTGCGTGCGAGCTATGGCATTACGGGTAATGCAGAAATCGGAAACTTCCCACAAATGGGTCTCTTTACCGGCGATGCGGGCTATAACGGAGAACCCGGCCAGCGGCCTTCGCAGTTGGCAAACCCAGACCTGAGTTGGGAAACCACGAACCAAGTAGATTTTGGTTTAGATTTTGGCTTCTTCAGAAATCGCATTAATGGCGAGATTGACTATTACGCCAAAAAAACCACGGGGCTTTTGCTGAATGTGAATGTTCCCGCCACCACTGGTTTTACGATTCAAACACAAAACATTGGCAAACTCACCAACAATGGCTGGGAATTTGTGCTAAACACCAACAATATCGAAGGCAAATTCCAATGGGCAACCAGTCTAAATTTGGCCTTTAACAAAAACAAGATTACGGACTTACAAGAACAAATTATTGAAGGCGGCCTAAATTCTATGAGTCGTGCCGTAGAAGGCCAGCCCCTTGGTGTTTTCTATACCGTTGAATATGCAGGGGTTGACCCTAAAAACGGGGACGCACTTTGGTATCTGAACACCAAAAATGCAGACGGAACCATAGACCGCAACACAACCAATTCGTATAACAAAGCACAGCGTGTGGTTATTGGAAGTGCGCTTCCAAGTTGGATTGGCGGGATCACCAACACCTTCCGCTATAACAACATCGAGCTTTCCGTATTCTTTAATGGTCAGTATGGCAACAAGATCAACTTCTATGGCGCGGGGCGCTTCTCCTCGGCAAATGGCCGCTTTGAAGACAACCAAACGGTAGATCAATTGGATGCTTGGACGCCAACCAATACGGATACCCAAATTCCACAAGCCCGACTTTTCTACAACAACGGTGCGCAACCTTCCAGTCGTTTCATCCAAGATGGCTCATATTTGCGCTTACGCACGGCGACGCTTTCCTACAACCTTCCGGCACAAATGCTAAAAAAAGCCCGCGTAAGCTCGGCAAGATTGTATGTGAGTGGGTACAACCTCTGGACGCTTACCAATTACACGGGCTGGGATCCAGAAGTCAATGCAGACGATATTGTAACGAACATCGCACAAGGATACGATTTTTATTCCCCGCCACAACCAAAAACCGTTATGGTGGGCATAAACCTCGGCTTCTAAACCCTTCCATCTTAAACCAAAATAAACACGATGAAAACTTTTAAAAACTGGTTGATGGCAGGCGTTCTTGCACTTGGACTTTCTGCCTGCGACCAAATGTTGGATGTTAAACCGGTATTGAGCATTGATGATAAAACGGCTTTGCTGACATCTGCGGACGTACAGGTAACTTTGACCGGAGCCTATGACGGCCTAAGCAGTGGGGTATTTTATGGCGGAGCCGTACAGTACACCGGAGAACTGCTTGGAGACGACCGAGAAGTGGTCTTTGGAGGGACTTATACCACCCTCGACGAACTCTACCGGAAAACCATTACCACAACCAATGTAGATGTACGCGACATCTGGCAACAAGGTTATGCAACCATCAACCGCGCAAACCACGTAATTGCAGCACTTGATAAAGTCAATGCGGCAGACAAAGCTTCTTTCGAAGGGCAAGCTCGGTTTATTCGCGGTGTGGTGTATTTTGAATTAGCTCGTTTATTTGGTAAGGCATGGGGCGATGGCGACAACAACACCAACCTCGCGGTTCCAATTGTCCTTACACCCACGCTTTCCGTAGCCGAAGCCGACTTCAGATCGCGCGCAACCGTTGCAGCAGTCTATGCCCAAGTAATCGAAGACCTGACCAAGGCCGCGACGCTCTTGCCCGAATCCTTCGATACTCCCGTTAATAAACTCACGGCACAAGCCATGCTCTCTCGTGTGTATCTGATGCAAAGCAATTATGCTGCGGCTCGTGATGCTGCAAATTCCGTAATCGAAAATGGCGCGTATGCCTTGTTGCCTAATTTTGAAGCAGTATTCGCCGATGCTACAGCATCTGCGGAAATCATCTTTAGCATTGCAGTTTCCGAGCAAGACGGCGTGAACAACATGAATACGTTCTATGCCTCCACCGACAATCAAGGCCGAGGAGATATCCGTGTTCAAACCAAGCACCTTGATCTTTATGAGGCAAACGACGAGCGTGGTAAATTTTTTGAAACCGTGAGCAATCGCGTCTTTACCCTTAAATTTGCCGACCAATATGGCGACGTGCCCATTATCCGTTTGGCCGAATTGTACCTAACCCGTGCAGAAGCCAACCAACGCTTAGGGACCACAACCGGAGCCACGCCAAAAGACGATGTAAACCGTATTCGTACCCGCGCTGGTCTCACCAATTTGGCTACAGTCACGTTAAACCAAATCCTGAAAGAACGTAAATTAGAATTGGCTTTTGAAGGCCATCAAATTCATGACATTAAGCGCCTCAAGGGATCCGTTGGTACAACCGCATTTAGTGCCAACAACTTGGTTCTCCCTATTCCCCAAAGAGAAATAGACACCAACAAAAACTTGGTTCAGAATCCGGGATATAATTAACCAAAAAAACGGATGTAGTTTGCTCCGAAGAGCGGTCACATCATTACGGTGTGGCCGTTTTTTGTTTCGCATGGTGGAAAATGGAGAATGGAATGTGGGGAATGAATAATGAGCAATGGAGAATGGTATTAATGATTTAACCAATCTTCCAACCAATCTTTTGGAGGCGCTAATTTCAAAGTGCTTTGTCTAATGTATGGTTTGTCTTAACTTATACGGTTACAAATTATCCACTCACTAAAAAAAACCATGAACTTCACCCCTTGGAAAGGCGTTTTTTCCGCCGTCACCACAAAATTTAAACCAGACTTCTCCTTGGATATTGCCCGCATGGAGCAACATTTTAGCGAGCAAATGGCAGCCGGAATACATGGCATCATTGTAAATGGCTCTTTGGGCGAGAATGCAAGTCTCAGCACCGAAGAAAAACTCGAAACGCTCCGAATTGCGCTTCGTGTAGCTGAAGGTAAAATTCCGGTGCTTTCTGGCGTGGCCGAAACCACCACGAAGGGCGTTTTGGCCTTTATAGCCGCCGCAACACAAATAGGAGCAAATGGCTTTATGGTACTCCCGCCCATGCGATACCCCGCAGAAGCCCAAGAAACCCTGCACCATTTTAGAACCGTTGGCGTAGCCGCCGAAGTCCCGATCATGGTTTATAACAATCCAGTGGCGTACAAAGTGGACGTTACGCCCAGTATGTTCAGTGAATTAGCCGATGTACCACAATTGGTGGCTTTGAAGGAGTCCTCCGATAACGTCCGCCGTGTCTCTGACATTGCCAATGCGTGTGGCAATCGCTACCAAATTTTTACGGGCGTGGATAATATTGCTTTAGAAAGTCTGCTGATGGGTGCTGTTGGCTGGGTCGCCGGATTGGTTTGCGCCTTTCCAAAAGAAACAGTGGCCATCTATGAACACGCTATGGCTGGACGAGTGCAAGAAGCGGTGGCCATTTATCGCTGGTTTCGTCCGTTGTTAGACCTCGACGTGACACCCCGTTTTGTGCATTACATCAAATACACCGAGGCCCTTGTTTCCGGATATGAAAATGATGCCCTTATCCGTGAGCCACGCTTGCCTATGCCAGAGGTGGAACGTAAACAAGTAGAAGTCATCATCCGCAAGGCTTTGGAAAATCGTCCAGCGTGTTAACGAAATCAGGCGTTTTCATTCGGCCTACAATAGTTTATCAAAAACGATTTACACAGGATAAGATAAACGTTCCGTTAAGACTCACAGCCAAATTACAAATGTTCGCTCTATGAAAATGCACCTTATTTTGTGTGAAGACGAGCCTAAAATCGCAAGATTCATCCTACAAGGACTGAAAGAAGAAGGGCACGACGTTACGTGGCATACACACGGGGAATCAGTAGTACACGAAATAGCCAAAAAACAGTACGATATATTAATATTAGACCTTAGACTTCCCGACATTGACGGCCTGACCGTCTGCCGAGAAGTCCGAAAAATCCGCCCACTTCAACCGATTTTAATGCTGACAGCTTTAGATGCCATCGAAGATCGAGTGGCTGGATTACGCGCAGGTGCGGATGACTATCTGCCCAAACCTTTTGCTTTTGATGAATTAATTGCCCGCCTCGAAGCTCTTTATCGGCGCTCTCGCCAACAAGGAGATGCCATTTTGCAGGCTGGAAATTTTATGATAGACCCCTACTCACATACTTGTACCTACAAGAAAGAGCCGGTTTCGCTGAGTCCGCGTGAGTTTGATTTGATGCTTTATTTTGTCACCCATGCCGACCAAAACATTCCACGCGAAACCTTGTATAGGGAGGTTTGGCAAATGCCTTTTGAACCCAATACCAATGTGGTAGAAGTATATGTTCGCTACCTTCGCAAAGCCTTGCAAACGGTGAACTGCCGTGATGCGATCGTATCGGTTCGTGGTGTTGGGTATCGCCTAAACACAGTATAAGCCATGCCTTCAGTGCCTGTTCTGCCCTTTCGGTCTCGTCTTTTTCGTGCTTTGTTACCCACGTTTTTGGGAACCATGCTGTTCATCTTTATCCTAACAGCCGGCAGCATTGTTGCCACTTTCCACTTTTCCGACCGCAGGGTTTTGGAAGATGAACTGTCCGAGATTTCGGGGGCAGTGATGTTTCAAAATAAGATTGTACCCCCCCGTTACCATTGGTCTGAGCCACACCATACCCACATCCACCCAAGACTCAATCCACAATTCGTACAATTATTTGATCCAAACGGGAAATTGCTTTTTGCCTCCGAAAACATCAATGAACTCAAGGGGTACCCATCTTCATTGAAACAGCAAGACGGCTTTTTTACGGACAATCATTCTGGACACGGCATGTTATTTTTGTCAAAAAGTATAGCCGATAACAATGGAAATGTGCTGGGCTACATCCAGATTGGACAATTCGAGATAGACCGAAGTCCATTATATGGCTTAGGAGTGCTGGTATTGGCCCTTGTGGTTGTGGTGGCCATGCTCCTATGGTGGTTTCTGCTACAAAACCTCGCGCTTCGCGTCACTAAACCACTCGAATTTATCTCGGATGCCGCCCAGAAAATCTCTTTGCATACACGCGAATACCGAATTCCTCCCATTACTGATGCCGACATAGAGACGCTTCGATTGGCCGAAGCCCTTAACAATTTACTTGTGAGACTCCAAAAAAACTTCGACGAGATGAAGGCTTTTACGGCCCATGCCGCCCACGAACTACAAACCCCAATTACGGCACTTCTTGGATCGGTGGAGGTGGCGCTTCGGAGAGAACGGACACCAGAAGCCTATCAAGAGACCTTACATAATCTCCATGCCGAATTAAAATCCATGCGCGATGTTGTGAGAAGTTTGTTGGAATTGGCCCGATTAGAACATGTTGCTAATTCGTCCAACACCGAAATTGTGGATTTTTCTCGACTTGTGCTGGAAACTGCTTTAGATCATCAACCAAAATTTAGTCAGAAAAACCTAATATTGAACATAGGCATTCAACCAGATGTTAAATTGACAGGAAACAGAGAGCAGTTAAAACGACTCATTGAGAACATCTTAGACAATGCACAGAAATATACCCAAACGGGAGGCGCAGAACTTGTTCTTAAAGATGATCCACCCACCCTTACTGTTCAAGATACGGGCTTGGGCATACGGCAGGATGACCTCGCAAAAGTAGGAACACGCTTTTTCCGGGCTAAGGAAATGACAGCTCATGGCATATCCGGTAGCGGACTGGGCATGGCACTCGTAAAGGAAATTACGCAAAAGCACCATGCCCAACTTCTCATCACTTCTCAACCTAATGCTGGAACAAAGGTCATCGTTCGGTTCAAGAGGGCTTGATTCTCTTAGAATCATTTCTTCTCGTGATCTTCTTTTTCTGACGCTTCATGGTTTAAGTGTGTGTTTCTTTTCTGCTCGCCAAATGTAGTGGTATCGGCAGGCGACTTTTCGCCTCCCTCGCCTTCTCCTCCAAAGCTATCTGCCCAATCTTTTAAGGTTTTTACATCTTGCGCATTTAGTTTTGCTTCCGGGTGCATCAAAAGATAATCCCAAGTGGGCATCTCCCCTTTATTGATGACCTCCATTATCTCTTCAGGAATCTCCGCTTTTTCCTCGCCTTGTGGCTGATCCCACGTGGAAAAGTTCACCTTGCTGCGCCCTTCATCCACATGATGCCGAATCATAAACTTGACGGGGGCAAGGTAGCTATACCAAGGCCATTTGGTCTCGTTGGAGTGGCAGTCGTAGCAAGACCTTCTCAAAATGTCCTTTACAGGCTTGGGTGCAGGCATGTCCATGGTTACACTTGGATTGGTTCGGTCAATGGGAATTAATTGCATGAGGATAAAAAGCCCCAAAACTGCCACTAAAACCCAATTCAATTTCTTTTTCATAGCGTATTATGGTTAGGTGAACGTCATTGGTTTTGGTCAAAAGTAGCCTCACAAAGATGAGAAAACCATTAGAATCATTTTTCATTTCCGAAAAACACCGACCACACCCCTGTCTCACAAGCCACTAAGTCAAAGAATTACGGCATTTTTGAAGTGTGGATTCACAAAAAGGATGCCTATAAACACGTCTTGACGTCTTATCTTCCCAGCATCAAATTTCTTAAAATTCCTCAGTTGCCAACGTATGAAACCAAATTTAATTGCCGGCGCATGGCGCAATGCCACTGAAGTGCAGCCCAACATTAATCCCTCCGATACAGAAGATATAATTGACCAATATGCTCATAGTGGCATAGCAGATGTTGATGATGCGGCAGAGGCTGCTTATTTGGCCGGAAAAACGTGGCGTAAAAGTACACCGCAACAACGTTTTGATCTATTAGACGCTATAGGAACCGAGATATTGGCCCGAAAAGCGGAATTAGGAGACTTGCTCTCACGAGAGGAAGGCAAAACCTTGCCAGAGGGTATTGGGGAGGTCACCCGTGCCGGACAAATCTTTAAGTTCTTCGCCGGAGAAGCCCTGCGAACTTCGGGCGAAACCTTGCCATCCATCCGGCCAAACATCCAAGTAGAAATCAGCCGAGAACCGCTTGGGGCTATAGGCATTATCACTCCTTGGAACTTCCCCATGGCCATTCCTGCTTGGAAAATTGCGCCCGCGCTTGCATACGGCAATACGGTTGTGTTCAAACCCGCCGAATTGGTTCCGGGGTGTGCTTGGGCATTGGCGGACATCATCCATCGCGCTGGAATTCCGGGCGGCGTCTTTAATTTGGTCATGGGGCGTGGTGCAGACGTCGGAAAAGCCTTGGTGGAGCATCCAAAGATTTCCGGCATTAGTTTTACCGGAAGCATTGTAACCGGAAAAGAAGTGGCCACCACTTGCGCACTATTCCAAAAGAAGGTGCAATTAGAGATGGGCGGTAAAAATCCTTTAGTTGTTTTGGATGATGCCGATTTGGGCAATGCCGTCGAAAGTGCCATTAATGGCGCTTTTTTTTCCACAGGTCAACGCTGTACCGCTTCCAGCCGTTTGATTGTAACAGAAGGCATCCATGACCGCTTTGTGGATGCGATGGTAGAGCGTCTCTCGAAGTTAAAAGTGGGAGATGCTCGCGAATCTGGTGTGGAAATGGGACCTGTGGTGGATGAGGTACAGTTGGCAAAAGACCTGAAATACATCCAACAGGCGATCCGAGAAGGGGCTAAACTTGCTTTTGGTGGGGATATTCTGTCCAAAAACAAGCCTGGACATTTTTTGGCGCCTACGTTATTTGTAGAAACCACCAATCAAATGACCCTCAATCGTGAAGAAGTATTTGGGCCTATCGCTGGCGTTATCCGTGTAAAAGACTACGAAGAAGCCCTTTTTGTAGCAAACGATACACCTTTTGGCCTTTCATCAGGCATTTGTACAAGTTCCTTAAAGTTTGCTCAACACTTCAAAAACCATGCAGAAGCTGGTATGGTAATGGTGAACCTTCCAACGGCCGGCGTGGACTATCACGTTCCTTTTGGCGGAACCAAAGGCTCCAGTTTTGGATCACGTGAGCAAGGGAGTTATGCCAAAGAGTTTTATACGACCGTCAAAACCACTTATCTCTTCGCCGGATAACCATGACCTACGGCCTAACCGGAAATACCAATAAAGAACTGCTGTGGGATCCTGTGATGCAAGCCATTTTATGGTTCGAGCGATCACAAGTCCCCTATCGTTTGTATGAACCATTGGCCAAAGGGTTGGTGGAACGAGGACGGCTTGCGCCTTCAGTTGCCGAACAGGTGGCCACAGCTGCCCTGCACGAGACCGATTTGGTGTTGTCTTTCGGCGGTGATGGAACCATTATCAATACTGCTCGCTTGATCGCTCCTCATGGTACGCCAGTGTTGGGGGTAAATATTGGTAGATTAGGCTTTCTTGCAGACCTTGAAATCTCGAATATTGAGGCTGCTTTGGAAAAGATACAGCTTGGGCAATATAAGGTCGTCCCGCGTATGGCCTTGGAGCTTTTGTTGCCCAATGATAACACGCCAAGATGGGCTTTAAATGAGTTTGTGGTTAACAAAGGCGCTAATGCCTCCCTCATCAACATTACCGCACATATTAATGGTACACATTTGTGCCATTATTGGGCAGATGGCCTTATCATCTCCACGCCCACTGGCTCAACAGCCTATTCCCTTTCAGCCGGAGGCCCTATCCTTGTCCCCGGAAGTGCCTGCTTTGCACTAACCCCACTTGCACCCCATACACTCACCATGCGCCCTTTGGTGGTTCCTAATACTTCGGTCGTGGAGTTGAGCGTGCCCGAAAAAGATTGTCCGTTTTTTCTTGCCGTAGATGGCCAAGTGGAGCATTTAGAAGTGACGTCTAACCGACTCATCCTCCACGAAGCCAAACATACCTTTAACTTAGTGCTTTTAGAAGGTCATGATTATTTCTCTACCCTGCGTGGAAAATTGGGCTGGGGCGTGCATGTACGTGCATAAGAAAGTTTTAAAATGAACGTGAAGTCTCCATTTTGGTTGACATCTTAATGCTTGTGTTGTATATTGCTGTTCCTGATAAAAATCGGTCGAGTAGCTCAGTTGGTAGAGCAAAGGACTGAAAATCCTTGTGTCGGCGGTTCAAGTCCGTCCTCGACCACATTATAAAGGGGTTGTCTCACAAGTTAGTTAGAGTCAACCCTTTTTTATATACCAATAAGATTTTTATATACCAATAAGAATTGTATTTTTTATCTACATCTGCCTCCTAAAAGCCATTTGGAGGGTTAATGGCCTATCAACAAAGTTCCAAAGTGAAAAAGAGCGAATCACGGCCCATTTCTTGATATTTTGAGCCAAACAGAGTAAACCCATCTCTACTTTTACCTTTGACAAACCCCGAAGTAAAAACCGCTTGAAATTGGCGTTCCATTTGATATTACCAAAACATGATTCCACATCTACACTTCGATGAGCATAGATCGCTTTACCCGATTCACTTTCCAACAATTCTCTTGCCTTATCCTTAATACGTTCAAACGGTGATTTACGCTTATCTTGCGATTCCCTTTCCCTTTAAAGCACGAACCTCGAAGCGGACAACCTGTACAGTTTTGCGCTTGGTACACACTGACCAATGACTCAAATCCTGTTGTACTCTTTACCTTCCTTGTCGAGCATAAACCCATTCGTTGACCCACTGGACACACATAGTAATCTTGAGCGCTATTGTAATGTAAATTCTGCACTTTAGACGGGTCTAAACCCCACTTCTTGCTCTGTTCCTTACCATAAATGTTATACTTTACATAAGCCTCTAATAAAGGTTCATTTTACAAAAACTTGCCCCTTGACCAAGCGAGTGCATTGAGCCGCAAACTTGAATTTCATTACACCCCTAAACACGGATCGTGGTTAAATATGGCAGAGATAGAATTTTCTGCACTTTCCCGTCAATGTTTAGACCATAGAATAGGTCAGAAAGAGATTTTAGAACAAGAAGTATTGGCATGGCAATGCAATCGCAACGATTTGGCTATAAAGATTGGTTGGTCATTTACCACAGACAAGGCAAGAGAAAAAACTAAAAAATAGGTATCAAGCCGTTTGTAGTAATAATACCGAAAATTAAAACGTTAAAACACTACATTAACCCGTCCTTTAGGGCGAAGATATGAACAACCAAAAGCAATAGCTTGCCAGAGATGAAAAGCCAAGCAAGGCATTAACTCCGTCCTTTAGGGCGGTGAGAAGAGTGGCCCCAATCATAGGGCTTCAGCCCTGAAAGATGGATAAAGGCGAATGCCGTTCGTTGGGAACGACTTTCTAACAAGATGCCACCCCTATGGGGCTTTGCTGTTCATTAAAAAGTAGAATAAACCCTTGAAAAACGGAATTTACGCAATCCCGTAAATTCTTACATGATGCTCTTGAGGCCGGGACTGGCTTTTGCAGACCTATACTTGCTCAACCCACTAATGCACGTTAAGCATTAAATTCCTTTTAAATTAACGACTGGCTCAATTAGCAGAAAGCGGGTTATAATTTATTATCCGATTAGACATTTACGCAGCAGCATCCGGCTTTGAAATATCCTTCGTTTTTTCGATGGTTTCGATCATCGGTGCAATGTGGTCTTTCCCGGCAATCGTATCCGGTTCTGGATCAGCATTTGGGGACTTTTCTGCCAATTGACGCGCGACTTCATACCGATGAAAGCGTCCTTGAAAGATCAGAATGGCCGTTACTCCAACGACAATGGCCATATCTGCAACGTTCCAAATGGGTAGTAGCGCCATCCACTGCCCCCCTATAAGCGGAATCCAGTCGGGGACAATCCCACGCCAAACATCAAAATGGATAAAGTCCACTACATTCCCATGAAATAGCGTCCCATAGCCATACCAAACACCGTAGAATGTTCGGTCAATGAGGTTCCCGACGGCTCCGCCAAGAATGGCCGCCAAGCTCAGGCGGTATCCCCAATGTCCTTTTTTCATCCGCAGGATATAGATAAATATGAGAACCGTAGCGACCAACGCAAAAAGGGTCAAAAACAACTTAGAGTCCACCTCAATGCCAAACGCCATTCCTGGATTCTCCGTAAACGTCAGTCTAAACCACTGTCCCAAAACCGGAACAGAATCTCCCAATTGCATCCCTTTTATCCCAAACATCTCCGAACCTTTGATCAACACCTTGGTCAATTGGTCAGTAACAATGATGATAAGAGTTACCCAGAGTACTCGCATATGTTCATCCTCAGAACTTTTATCCTGATTTAGGTTCTATTTTTTTTGTTGTTCTTTTGCTTCAATTGAAATTTCGGTATGGGGAACGGCTTCTAAACGGCCTTTGGGGATGGGTTGTCCCGTCACTTTACAGATCCCATACGTTTTATTGGCGATACGTTCTAACGCACGTTCTAAATAGCCCATAAATTTTTGCTGACGGGCAATCATCAGGTAGAGCTTTTCCCGCTCCATTGCATCGGTTCCGGCATCCGCCATGTGATAGCTATACGCGGTATCGTCCTCGGCCTTTTCTTTTTGGTCTTCGATCAATTTCCGCATAATATCCACCTCCTCTTGCGCTTCTGCACGCTTTTTCAGGATAAGCAGGCGGAAATATTCCAACTCCTCGTCATTGAACGGCGTCATCCTTTTCTTAGGCTCATTGGCCTCATCACTTTGGGATTGATTAATTTCGGACATTTTACTATGTTTTTAGAAATAGAACAGGTGGTGAACTTTAAATTTTCGAGAGCGCAACCCCTATCTGCTCACCGCCAATTTCAAATATTTCGCGGATAGCATGATCCCCTTCCCGATCACCGAAGGTTTCGGCAAGTGTTTCGCCCTGAATCCATTGGGTAAACGGTTGTATTGCGGCCATAAAATCGGGCGATGCGAGCAAGGACACATGAACCCGATCAGTCACTTCAAGGTTCGCGGATTTACGCAAATTCTGAATCCGGTTTACCAACTCTCGGCTTAAGCCTTCCGCACGTAGTTCTTTTGAGATATTGGTGTCAAGTGCCACGGTTACCATGCCTTCAGAACCCACAAGCCATCCAGCAACGCCTTCACTCAATACATCAACATCTTCCGGTATAAGATTTACAACATGTCCATCGGGAAGCACCAAAGCAAACGTACCTTCTTGTTCAAATGTTTCGATCTCGTCAGCTTGCATTTTCGAGATTTGCGCTTGAACAACCTTCATCTTACCGCCCACTTTCTTGCCCAAAACCCGGAAATTTGGTTTTACGGACTTCATCACCACATCACTCGACGAGGTGATAAAATCCAACTCTTTTACATTGACCTCATCGAGAATAACGGATTTCACCAGCTCGACCGAAGCCTCATCTACGTGGCGGTTCAGCACCACACGCATTTTGCCTAAAGGCTGACGAACATTTATTTGAATTTGATTGCGAAGCGACAATACAACAGATGAGATGGTTCTGGCAAGCCCCATCCGATGCTCTAAATCCCGATCAAACGCCAAAGGTTCCACAACGGGGAAATTGGCAAGATGGGCGGAATCGGCGCTTTTTCTGTTTGTTGAATCGTTCAGAGCCTTAAATAACCAATCTCCGTAGAAGGGAGCAATGGGCGACATCATGATCGAGATGGCTTCGAGACATTCATAAACCGTTTGGAAAGCCGCCAATTTATCACCATCTTGCTCACTCTTCCAGAAACGACGGCGACTCCGGCGGATATACCAATTCGATAGCTCATCTACCAACTGTTCTACAGCCCTTGCTGCTCGTGTTGGATGATAAGCGGCATAGGCTTCGTCCACTTCTTGAATGGTTGAGTTGAGCCTGCTCAATATCCAACGGTCTAATTCAGCCCGTTCTGCAATAGGAACCCGCTCCTCTTCGTACACGAAGCCATCCACATTGGCGTAGGTTTCAAAAAACGAGTACGTATTGGCCAAGGTCAGGAAAAATTTACGTTTTGTAATCTCCAATGCGGGGAACGAAAATTTCAAATCTTCCCAAGGTTGCGAATTGGACATCATATACCAGCGTACCGGATCCGCCCCATGTGTAGCCAGAGCGTTAAACGGCTCAACGATATTTCCTTTGGACTTAGACATTTTCTCGCCTTTTTCGTCCAATAACAAGCCGTTTGAGACCACATTACGAAAAGCCACGCTGTCCATCACCAAAGCAGCAATGGCATGTAGCGAATAAAACCAACCCCTCGTCTGGTCAACGCCTTCGGCGATAAAATCGGCAGGAAAGTTCGCTTCAAAAATTTCTTTATTCTCGAAAGGATAGTGCCATTGTGCAAATGGCATCGCGCCAGAATCAAACCAAACGTCTATCAAATCTGTAACACGTCTCATTTTTCCACCAATATGCGCAGGGGCATCCCACGTATATTGATCCACATAAGGGCGGTGTAAATCCACATCTTCAAACCTTGAGGGCATCGCATCGCCACATTTTTCACGCAATTCCGCAACCGAGCCAATTACTTCTACATATTCTGGATCATTTTCAGCCACCCAAATGGGCAGCGGCGTACCCCAATAACGGCTTCGCGACAAAGCCCAGTCCACATTGTTTTCCAACCATTGTCCAAAACGCCCCGTGCCAATGGTCTCCGGCTGCCAATTTATGGTTTTGTTTAAAGCAACCATACGATCTTTAATGGACGAGGTTCGGATGAACCAAGATTCCATTGGGTATTGCATAAGTGGTGTGCCTTTGCGCCAGTCGTGCGGGTAATTGTGCAGGTAAGTTTCCAAGCGAAACAAGAGACCACGTTCCCGCAAATTACGGGCAATCACTTTATCTGCCTCTTTGAAGTGCATTCCGGCGACTAAAGTGATGTTGTCTTCAAAAGTTCCATCTGGCTTAATCGGATTAAACAGCGGCATTTTTCCCTTTACCACCACGGCATTATAGTCATCCGCACCAAAGGCCGGCGCTTCATGCGCTACCCCAGTACCGTCGGAGTCCGTGATAAAGTCCGCATGGATCACACGCCACGCTTGTGCTTTCCCCACTTGTTGCACAAAATAATCGAATGGCGGTGTATAAGTCTGTCCAACAAATTCAGCACCTTTATGTTCGGATACAATTTCGTATTCATCCTTTATCACCGATAGACGATTTTTTGCAAGAATCAAAAGTTCCGATTCTCCGGCTTCATTTTTCAGACGGATTTTGACGTAATCAATGTTTTCGTGAACCGCCAAAGCCGTGTTCGAAATAAGCGTCCAAGGCGTAGTTGTCCAGGCCAAAAAGGCAGTATTTTCGTCACTATCTAATGGAAAGCGGACAAAAACCGCCGGATCTTGGACTTCTTTATACCCTAAACTCACTTCATGAGAGCTGAGTACTGTATTAGAACCCGGACTATACCACTGGATTTTATAGCCTTTGTACAATAAACCCTTCTGGTAGATTTGTTTCAGCAGCCACCACACCGATTCGATGTATGAGGTTTCGTAGGTAATGTATGGATTATCCATATCCACCCAATATCCCATTCTTTCCGTAAGCTGGTGCCATAGCCCTGTATATTCCAATACGCTTTCTTTACACGCTTTATTATAAGCTTCCAGACCGAAGGCTTCCACTTTATGCCGCCCTTCGATACCGAGACGTTTTTCTACTTCTATTTCTACGGGCAAGCCATGCGTATCCCATCCGGCCTTGCGATTTACCCTTTTACCTTTTAGGGAATGATACCGGCAGAAGGTGTCTTTAATGGTTCTGGCCAGAACGTGATGAATCCCCGGTTTCCCATTTGCGGTTGGTGGGCCTTCATAGAACGTAAAAGGCTGGTCTTCTGGCCGTTCTTCAATACTGCGCTCAAAAATACGTTCCGCTTTCCACCATGCCAGCATTTTCTGCTCAAAAGCAGGGAAATCAACTTGTTTCGCTTCTGGAAATCTCTTTTTCATTTTCTTCAATTCAGCTGCTCTATAGGGATAGAATTTATTTTATACAGAAGGATAAGATACGACGAATGGCCCTAAATAACAAATGGAGAACATATTGTACAAGGCTTCAAATGAGAAACATAAAAAAAGGCGGCCCAATAATTGTACCGCCTTGAAAATGAATGTGCTGCGATTTATAGGTCTGGCATTTTCAGGTCGTGCAAGAGGTTTAGCCCTGCGATGGGGTTTTTGAGGCCAGCTGCTTGGATGGTATAGCGCAAACGAACCGATTTTCCGCCAAGTTTAATGCCCCATTCTACTACAAACTCATCGGACGAGCGGGCTTTTAGGCTACCTTTCTCCAGTAACCGGAACATGGCAAAGGCTCCTCTTGGTGCTGCAACCCGCGCGCTATTCCCGTTCACATCCCTAATCTCGATATACGCCTCTCCGCCATCCCCCGGCCAAATCACCCGTTTCGGAGATTCAAAGGAGAAACCCTCCGATGTACGGTTGTTGTGCAAAGTGGCGTCCATTTTCAGATCCACCTCGGCCACCACATTGGAAGGTTCTGGACGGTCTGGAACCATATCGAATTGTGCAGAAAGACTGCCTCCGGCAAAGAAGCTTTTTTGGATTTCCCGCACTTTGTCTCTAAAGGTTTTTAGTTCTGCACCCTTCGTCCCGCTATTTGGGTTTTCGATCATGGCCTTGTTTTGCTCAAAGAACTGATCGAGTTTGCCTCCCGGCTTAAACAAATCGCCAAATTCATCCGCTGAAAGGTCTGCACTTGCACCCTCATTAAAAGGGTATCGTCCTTGAACCGTAGCCAACTCCCCACCAACCGAGGCCGAAAAGGTTTGGGCCACTTGTTCTTGCTGAATTACCACAACCCCAGAGGAGATGTCTTCGAGTGGTGCTTGGAACAATGCCTTCATTCTCGCGCCAGTTCCTGAATCAAACAATCCAGAAAGCCGCTCTGCAACGTCTTTTGCACTATTGATGGACTGCTCCGCCATCGGTGCTTGTTGCCCACTCGCCATACGTTCAACTTCCTTACTCACTGCAAAATAGGCATCCAATAGAGTCTTTAAGCCGCCATTGGTTCCCTTTCCACCCGGCGGAGGAAGGTTTGAAAGGGCATGAAGGGCTTTGATAGACTGACCAATATCCAATGCCGCTTGATCCACCTGAATATCCGCCCGCTCGTTGCCCATAATGCTATCCCACGTATTGGTTACGATATTTCCCCCTTTTTCCTGCTTAAACGTAAGGCGATTTTGTGATGACACCGAATCCACCAGCGCTTGGTATGGCGAAGAGCCGGCGGCGGAAAGTTGGTTCAGCCGCATGGCAACCGAAAGCGGGTTGCTACTCGAAACACCCGAACGATCATACGTGATGCCTTGTACAAACGTCACCCATGAGCGGGCATAATCTTCAAAATAGAACCGCACCAAGGAACTGAGGTACTGCGTTGGACTGGTCAGGTTGCTTGGTAATTGTGCTTTGGATAAAGGGCCAATAATCCAGTTCCCCGCCACCGGATTTTCACTACGCTTTTTAAACTCGCGAACCACCAATGTATCCCAAGCAGAACGGGTAAAAAAGCCATTCACCCGCACACTGCCAAACATATAACCGGACGCGATCGGGCCTACCAATTCAGGCAAGCCAATGCTCCCAAGACGCGGTGTTTGGTTGATGATTTGCCTTTTGATGCTATGATAAATAGATTTTGCCGAAAGATTCTTACGGAGCAATTCCCGTGATTGCCGAATCAAGGTTTGATCTGTTCGGAAGCGTAATGGCTCATTTTCCCGCACCACCCGACCAAAAAGTTTCACCTGTTCCTTCACCATTGTTTGGATCTCTTTAGAGAGCCGCATCCCGCCCGAAGAAGGGTTGTTAAACTGCAAATCGGCTGCATATACCAAAAACGCTTGTAGGTGCTTTACGCCTTCTGCCTTCGTAGGTGATTCGGTTCCTTGTGCAAAGTTAACATCTGGCCCCATCAAGATATACGCCCCTAATTGTTCCTCCATTTTACCAATTGGGTCTTGGCCGGAACTAACATATGCTCGGAGTCCAGACTCCATATTGCGGTAGAATTGTTGTTCTATCAATGGCTTGAACTTCTGGAAAAACAGTAATCTGGCTTGCTCTGCTGCGCTTTCACCGCGCGTCATCCCTATAGTCCAAAAGAAACTTTCATTTTCAGCCTCTTGGATACGGAGGCGTAGATTGTCTAAAATTTGTAGGTTAGGGATCGTTTTTTCAGGACCAGACCACGCCACCGATTTGGCCTTGATCAGCGCATCGTCTAAATTTGCAAGGGTCTGACTGGATTTTGAGTAACCACAGCCCACACCCCAGAAGAACAACAACATCGTGACCACTGCCACAGCGATAGCGCCAATTTGTAATTTATTTTTTAGTTTTTTCTCAGCCTTGGTATGAACAGCCATCCGCTGATCAGGAATGACGACATGGTTAAAAATATCCTTGATAAAATAGCTTTTGGTTTCGTGCTGGGTAGGCATTTCCCCAACCGTTTGCGGCAAGCTGTACTGGGCTGCCAGTGCCTGCATGACGCGGTCTATGGGCGTCCCTTCTTGTGTACCACTCGTGAAGTAATACCCTCTAAAGATGGGGTTTTCATTAAAAGGATTGTATTGAAAAAGACGGTTTACGAACGTGGTGATGGGGTCTTTTAGGCCCGCCATTTCATCCGGAAAACTATAAACTTTTCGGCGATCCTCTCTTTTTAAATTGTTGTTCAGTCTGCTGAGGCGCAAATCCTCTAACGTTTTTAGGATCCGATTATATGTGGCCCGAAAAATTTGCCCGGGTTCCCTTTGTGCTTGCTCTTGTTCATCCAAGGTATGTCCCCAGATTTGTTCGACTTCACGCACATTCAGGTCACTAAAAAACGAAACGCAGCCTTCCACGAGGTCGGTTTTGGTAAAAACCAGATACACCGGAAAGTGAACCCCAAGTCGGCTAATGAGTTCGTCCAGTCTGCGCCGGATGGTCGCCGCATGTTGTTCCACCTCCTCTGTTCGCACCATCAAATCGGTTACAGCAAGCGAGACAATAACCCCATTTAAAGGTTTCTTTTTTCGGTATTTTTTCAGCAAATCTAAAAACCCAAGCCACTCCGGTTCGTCCGTTTGCTCGGTGGTATAACGTCCGGCAGTGTCCAAAAAAATTGCAGACGTGGAGAAGAACCAATCACAGTCCCGCGTACCTCCTACGCCCCGAACCCGACTTGTATCTAACGGAAATTGCAGTCCAGAGTTTTGAATCAGGGTTGTCTTTCCGGCGGCCGGAGGCCCTATGAGCATGTACCAAGGCAATGAATACAAGGCTTGGTTCCCTTTTCCGCCTTTGCCCAATTTTGATTGCTTCAGGGTTTCGATCGCAGCAACAAATTTCTTCTGTAACTCCTCAATTTCCAGTCGCTTATCCGATACTTGTCCGAAGAGTGCCGCATCGGCCTGTGCTTTCATTCCGGCTTCCAATTTTGCGGCATCACGGTTGGCTTTCATCTTACGGTACATCATAATCAGGGCCATAATGAGCAAGATGACCACCGAAATAAGGATGCGCATGGTCATATCTATCTCGAAAAGGCTGCCCAAATAAAATACACCAGCAGCAAAGATGAGATAGGTAGCGCCTCCTATGAAAAACTCGTTTTTAAGTGCGTTTAGCATTGTTCTTATTTGCTTTAAGGGTAGTTTGGGACATTGTTAAACACCGGACATCACATTCGCCGCCGTATTGGAAATCAGAAAACTCATCACAATGTAAAACAAAAGCATAATGCTGCCTGCAACGGCAAAAATGACCCAGATCGGAATTTCCCGACGGGCTTCGGCAATGGCTTTGGCCCGTGGATAGCCACTCGATGCAAGTTGTGCCGTTCCAGATTGCACAAAGGGTTGAAGTTCTCGGTACAATTGATCTTGGATCACAGCCAGTTGGTCGCGGCCCACAATCTCAAATTTCCCCCTAAAACCTAAAGTGAGGCAGAGATAGAAAACCTCCAAGGCTTCCACATTTGCCCGCACATCTTGCCTTAAAAAGGACAAGCGCTCAAAAAACTGTTCGCCAGCATCATAACGGCCATACAGCTCGAACTGTAACGGATTCCTCTTCCAAGCATCATTGTATGGCCATGCAGGAATACTGACGGATTCGTCGAGAAACGCCACTAAGGCGAATTTGGCATGTTGGAAGTCCTGATAACCCACTCCAGCTTTTTTACAGGTGTCTTCCAATTTTTGAAGCGCCAATTTGGTACTTTCTCTCAGTGTGCCGGGGTGTCCCGGATTTTGGGTTCGACGGATGTGCAATGCAAACATCAAAAACTCCGTGCAGAACTTTGAAAGGCGCGGACGTTTAGCACTCATGATTTACAACGTTGAGATGGACGTATAAATGCGGAACCATATTCCGTTTCCAGAAGGACCGCTGATCTATAAAAGTACCGCTCCGTATAAACGGATAAGCGATTTGCAGATACAATGTTGACGCAATATTGCCGTCTGTCTAAATTATGTGGCTTGGCTGTTTATAACCACTTCAAAAGGTTTAACTTTACCACAAAACTCCTAATTAAGACCACAACAAGTAGCCGTCTTAATAGCGATAATTTATGCAGAACGATTCAAAGCGATTAGCTCTAAATCCAACATTTTCAAGGTTGCAGGAACAAACAAGACCAAGGCTTTTTTAGCCCGAATGTCATCCCAGAAAGGTCCAGATTTTGAAAGCCTGAAATAAAATGCATCTGGCCTAACAGGCAAACCCTTTGGCAAACTCATTACATAACTTACCTCAAGCGCCCGTACAAACCCCTTCAAGACGGGTTCGATCATGGCCGGAGACGCAATCCGAATGTCACTTGGGAAAGAGGTGCGCATTCGATCAGAGGCAATTTGTCCGGTTGCGACCAAATACAATTCCACCTGATCTGGCAAATGACGATCCTCGAATGTCGCCAAATATATGGATTCCCCCTTACGCTTCAGGTCAATGCGTTCATATTCTTTCGAGAAGACCACATCCCCAAGCAAGGTACGGAATTGGTTAAAGAGGGTGTGGAAACAAGTCGTTAAGTCGCTATGATCATACGCGGGGAAATCATTATACGAAAAGGCGTTGGAATAGGTCGTTAGATACCCAGAAAGCCGCAAAAGGGTTAGAAAAAAGGCTTCTGGATGACTTTGGATGACCGCAAAATTGTGGTTGATTTCTGGAATAGAACCATTGATAGACTCCAAAAAAAGCATGGTCGTCACGTCGGCAGCCGTTAGTTCCCCGCGACCATATGCCGCATGTTTCTCCATCAACGCTTGCCGCTTTGCGACCAAAAGTTCCATCGTTCTGCGGGCAACCCCTTCCAAAGCTTTCGAAGATGCAAGAGACAAACACGGTGGAATAAATTGCGGGTTCAATTCATAGGTTCCGGTACGGGTTCGTAAGACTTCTGCGATCTTAATGGTACTCAGGTCATTAACACTTTCACCCTCGAAGACCAATTGGAAATTGGCTTTTGCCACCTGAATAGGCCGGTCTTCGATTCCTGTATTGTCGTCACGCACCATGATTTCGGAGGTGATGAAGCGCGTGGTTCGGTTAATCGGTACATCAGGCAAGAGCGTATTCCGTCCCTCTACCCTTTCAGCAGGAACGGCCAAATAAACCCCCAGACGGTCTTTGGTGGGATCAAAAGCACTTTGGATGGGTCTGGCATCTGGTACACGGTCTGTTTCCGGCACATCGAATACAAGGCCATCCGGCATAATACCACTGGCTTGAACCAAACTAAATTGCCCATTGAGCAGCGCTTCTTCATCAATCATCAATGTTAGGATACCCCAAGCATGACGTTGTAACATACGTTGCCGGAACACGACATTTGCCTGAGCAAAGCGATCCCACTGTTGGAAGTGGTGCGGGTCGAGGGCCATGCCTTCCGACCAAACTACTTTTTGAGGTCTAGCCATACAATCGGTGTGGGTCTTACGTCTCTATGATGTTTCCCGAAAGAGGATTTTCCGGTTGTCCTTTAATTATTTTATGGAAACCTTACTACCTTGAACAGACACTTGTAAAGTGCTGTTTTTGTTGGGATTGATTTCCGTGACTGTCCGCCAAAGATTACCATCAGGCCGGAAGAAATCCACCGCCACCCCAATATACTTGGTGGTTTCGTAGAGGAAAACTTTGTGGTTTTTTGCAACATTGGGGTCAATCTCGAAGCTAAGGGTTTGGTTTGGATCTCCTGCAATGTCCGGCAAAAGGGTTTCCTTTTTCAGCCAAAAGGCTTGACGGGAAGAGGCCATAAAGAGTTCTTTGCGCTGGAGTTGATAGACCACAACCCGCACACGGTTCCCACCATTTAGGCTTGCATCGGCTTTTACGGTCAGTTCAACTGACCGTCGGGTCTCGACTGGGGTTGTAACAACGGTTTGGGGTGGTTTTTTCTTTTTAAACAAAGTACAGCCGGGCATCAAAACGCCTACCAAAAGTAGGGCGCTCCATAAAACGGAGTGTAAAACTTTTTTACGCAACATATTGTATCTTCCTTCTTTAAAAACAATAATGTATGAAGACTATTTAACAGATTCGGTTTTGGTCAAATAAGCCTTTACAAATCCGGGACGAAAGAGGGTCTTTTCCAGTACCCCTTTATCCTCTCGAACCAATTCAAAATGTGCTTGTTGCACCAATTTCAACCATTTTGCATGACTTAACATACCAACAGTGTATAAGTCTTGACCTTCTTTCTCCGCCACATTCCGGATATACGCTGGGTTTAACTGGTCTAGAATGCGTAGGACACCCGATTGTACCGCTTGTTTGTACCCCTCTAACAAAGCGATTTCGTGATATAGGACAGCATCTGCAAATTGTTCTAAGGCCGCAAGCCGCGTTCGGAGTACTTCATAGGGCACATGAATGTCGTACAAGAAGGCTTTGTATTGTTCGGCAGTTGCGGTATGAAACGGAAAACCTGTGGCATGTGGAATAAAAGAATGCCCCAGAAACTCAAGCCGGAAATGGGCAGGAATTTTAATAAGTTTTTCCACAATACGCAACATCACATCGTCCACAACCGACATCCGTTTCAAGACCAACCCATCTTGGCTACTACTATAAATCCCACCGATGACCCTTTCCCATTCGGTTTTGTTTTGGACATCTATCCCAGAAAAGGGTACAAAGCCCGGGGTTTCGTATCCTACCGATGAGGTGCGTTTTTCGGGTTCCACAGCAGCAACAGAGACAGGAATTTGCGGTATTTCGGTCTTTGGCCGAATGGCATCCACCATCTTCAAGGCGATGTCATCTGCGGCAAGTATGCCCAATTCTCGCTGAAAAGCCGCTTCTAAATCAGCGAGGCGGGTTCCGGGGTCTGCCTGCACATAGGTTGCTTTTATGTGTTGCAGGGCATCTGTTATGCCTTTTACTAAATCCGCAAATGGATTGAAGGCTTGCTGAACAGCCGTATGCCCCACGTCATCTTCAGCTTTCTCTGGTTCTACTTTTGGTGTAAGGTCTTGTATTTTAAGTTGATACTTACCGATCTCTAATTGATCGAGGTCACGCAACTGGTATTTTTTGCCATGCTCAAGCTTTTCACCATTTAAATACGTAAAGTTCTTGCTCGCCTCGTCCACAATCCATGCAAAGGCATCTTCGAGGTAAATAACGGCATGATGCCGCCCGACAATAAGCTCACGGTCTGGCAGTACAACCTTATTTTCAGGAAGCCGGCCAATAGTCACCGGGCCTTCATCAAATAGATAATCGGATGTAAAATCATCCCGGACGGAATGGCTGACAATGATTTTGAGTAACATGTCGGGTATAGATCGGCAAATGTATGAACCTTTCGCGGGCAATAGGATATGTGAATGTACCACTTATGGGAGGTTTTCGCAACCTTTTGTCCGGCAAACTTTTTAGAACGACCAATAAAGCCCTACACTGGCACTCAATTCTCTTAGTGAACCGAAAGTTGGGTAGTATTTTTCATTGGCGACATTGCCCATGACATAGCGAATGCGTAACGGAACCAAAACGCTATTGCTCACCCGAAAATCAGGCTCAAAGCCAAAACCAAAAACCAATGCGCCCGAAAGCCATGCGGGCGTAGCCTCATAAGAACGAAGTTCGGCAGTAAAACCTGGAACAAATTGTTTGTCTAAACCCATACGGTAGGTTCCACGAGCAATCATCACCGCAGGATTTGTGTTCACCGCCTCTTCTAAGGGTTTATCGCCAATAAACTGTGCTACTGCGTTTTTTGCACGAGAACGATATCGGAGCATCGCAGACCATTCAGACGTTGGGTTAAGTTGTCGGTATTGAAGTACCATACTGAACTTATTTCCCGCTTTAAACACGGATTGATCCACAAAAACATCCTCTTGATAGCTTGTCAGCATCGCATCAACCCCAAGAGAACCATTGTTCCCCACCCTCAAGTTTAGTCCCAGATCCGCCGTGACTTCGTTCCCCGGTTTATAGGTGTAGTCATAGTCTGCAAGTGGTCTAAACCCGCTGTTTACGATGTATGATAGCCCACCTCCCATTACCACTTGGTCATTTAAGGGAAATGCGCCCGAAACACCTGTCATGATGGCCGTTCCTTGTCCTAAAGTGGGTAATTTAAACGCTAAAACCTGATTGGAAAAGAGCCCAAGTGTTTCCAACTCGGAAGCAGAAACCGAGGATCGTCCCGTTGGCAAATTTACGGTTGCGTTAAAAATTAAGTTAGGGCTAGGCAAGCGATAAGAGACAGAAACTTGCGTATCGCCTAATCCAGAAAGGGAGGTTTCAGGAACCGTATATGTGCAATCTTTACACGTTGCACTAAAGGTACCATGTGTATTGCGTAAGCTCAACAGCACCTGATTGTTTACCTGATAATAGACCAAGAGTTGGTTTGAAATTTGACTGAGCTTATTGGTTTCATCAGGATTTGCCTCAAGATTCCACGTCTGATACGTGGGCATAACGCTCACGAATCGTTGGTTTCGCACGTTTTGCGGGTCTTCGGTAGTAGGCGAAGTGGTTTGTTGTGCTAATGCCGGAAAAGCAGTCAAAACCCCGGCGAGCAGCATTAAGATTTTTTTCATGTCGTTTCAGGGTTTAGATCAGTTGCCTTTGGGTGGAAATACGGGAGGCCGGGGCAAGTCTGTTTGCTCGGAAACCCGTCCAAATTCATCGGTAGGATTTCGTTTGTCAGGATTTGGGAAAAGATTGCTTCCAAGTTCGGTCCCCACTGCTTGTAAACGGTCTGCCACCAATTGGTCATTACCCAAACCGGAACCACCATTTTTGCCAGCTCCACTAAAGTCATAAGTGAAATTCAGGTCTTTCCATGTACTTCCGGCGGCCTGCCGATTGATGTTCTTGTCCAGAAGCTCCCTGGCTTTTTGGAATTTAGGATCCAGTTCAACAGCGCGGCGGAAGTTTCGTAAAGCCCCTGTCACATCTCCACTGTCTTCGGACTCCATGCCTCTGCAATAGGCCAAGAAGGCTTGTAGGTTTTGGGTTGGAATGGTTCCCAATATTTTCTGGCGTTCTTGCTGGGTAATAGGGATTTTCATGCTTTCCAACAGTTTGATAACCACTGTTTTTTGGAGCCGGAACAAATCGGACAAAGGACCGGGTTCGGTCTTGAAATCTGACTCATCTTTCAAAACATCCCAATAACCCGCATCAATGGTGATTTGGTCTTTTGCAGAAACATTATAATTTCCCGAAACCACCTTAGAGGCGCCTAAGATCCGCCCTGCACGAGGGGCCGTCTCTGGATCAATAAAGCCCGTTTGACCTTGTGCGATTTCTTGTTGGAGCACCCCAATCTGGAGGCGTTCTAATAATTTAAGCCCCTGTACTGACCCCAAGTCCGTAATGATGAGGGCGGCGATTCCGCGGCTGAGTGGGGCATATTGTTTATTCTTCCCCAGATAGTTAAAGGGGAAAACGGCTACGGCATTTGGCTCAATCCGCCCATTGGTTAACTCTCCCGATGATTCTTTCCGCGCCAACTCGGACATTTCGGAGCGTAGAATTGCACGGGTCAGGTTCAGGTAACGCCCTTCCAGCAATCGGGTAAAGCTCACCTTGGGATCGTATTGGGTATGGTTTTTATAGATTTCCAAGGCTGATGCCCGCCGGTTGGTCGCCTCAAGCACCAATCCATAATAAAGGGCGACTTTGGGGTCTGCGGGAGAACGCACAAGGGCATCTTTCAAGTAGCTTTCAGCCTGATCGAATTGATTCAACTCAAAATGAGCTGCCCCTAATTCGCGCATCAAGACTGGATTTCCTGGGGTTTTAACCAAAAGCCGCTCGTATTCCTGTATTCTTTCTTTTGGCGGTTTTATGTTTTGAACCCCACTGCATCCAGCTTGGAAAAGCAAGAAAGAGAAGAGCAACGTGTTGAAGTATCTCATAAAGGCAATTTTTTAAAGGACGAACTTATTTTACATTCGCTGCGGCCATACGCTGCGAGGTTTCGATCACCGCAATTTTTTCTTTGGCTTGCTCGAATCTTCCATCCAATTGGGCTGCCAATTTAAATTTCTCCAAAGCCAAATCGGGACCTTGGGTGTGGTAAATTTCCAGTCCTTCCGCATATGCCAACATTGCATCTAAGGAATTGGTTGGATTGGCAGCGGCCATTTTGATATTTTGATTCTCGTTGATACGCCTGGCCAACCGAAGGGCCAACTGGTCAGAAAGCGCCATGATGTCAGCAGGTTTTCCTTCCATATTCTCGGTCAAGAGAATTTCGGATGTTTCGACCTTAACAAGCCGAGCTGCAATTCGGACACGGTTTTTGTCCAACACAATAAAGGTTCCAAAAACAACAGAATGTGCCCCAAGCATTTTCCCGACCCTTACCGCCTGTGAGACATCAAAACTTGACGGATCATTTTGGATTTTGGCTTCTTGCATTAACCAATCTAACCGAGCTCTTTCTACCACCTTCAGGTTTACATTTTGTTGGAATTGAAACATCATTAATTGCGGGAGGCCCACCTGCAAACGGTCAAATCGGGCGGCATCGGTAGTGATAGAGGCGTTGTGGAAATCCATCACGGCAATCGTTTTGATGCCCGGATCTGCCCGTTCTACCCCAAAACCACCTGTTTTATTTTTTCTGGCCATATAATAGGCGCGAAGATACTCTAAAGGCTTTTTGTCTGGATCGGGATCATATGCGGGTGGTTCTTCCTGAAGAAGTGTGGAAACCAATTGTACTGCCTTGTTGGATTCTTCGGAGGCAGCCGCAAATTCGGCCAAAGCCTCAATGGCCGCCCGACGGTCGGTAACACTTAAGCCACGGTCACGGCTAAGGCGCTCCAATTTAGGCAAAGCCTCATCGTATTCACCCATGTTAAACTGCCGGATCGCTTCCTGAACACGTGGATCAATAATCCGAATAGGCTGCGGCTTGGTGCTGGAGGTGGGTACTTCGGTATTATTTGCCACTGGAGTTGACACCTCACTGGGCACGACTTTTGGCCCCGAACAAGCTCCAAAAACCAATGCAACCAAGGCCAGAAGCGTTGCTGAATAAAAGAAGGGTTTCATGTTGATAATGATTAGAATTTGATTGGATTTAAAAACGTACCGTTGTTGTGGCTGTTTTTCCGGCTACAACCTTAACAGAGGTATTTTTGGTGACGCCATTGGCAGTAACTGCAACCGCATAAGTACCTGGTTTTCCGGTAAATCTAAGCCGATTTCCATACTTACTGCCTAAATCGGATGAAATGGTTGCCGGAAGCGGTTCTCCGTCAGACCCCACCACTGTTACCATAAACGAACCTACGGTCTCTTCAGGCTCAGGCTTAGGGTCTTCTTTTGGTTTTTCGGTTGCAGGTGGCGTTGTTGTAGGGGTTTGTGTTTGGGTTGGTCGAGTCGTGGGCTGGCTTGGTCGTGTTAGTGGCTCACGATTTTGGGCGGTTTCCCGAACGTTTTGCGCGGCTTGTTGCAGACGATCCCGAACAGGTGTATTGCTACCTTGGGGGGTAGGATTTGAATTTGCAGGCGTTGTATTGTTTGCCGGATTGCCTGAAGGGGTTGTTTTCACCTCTGGCGTTATATTGGTTGTATTGCCCGTCGTGTTTTCTGGCGTGAGCGTACTTTGGGCCAAAGACTCTGGTTGTGGTGTAATTTGTTGGGAGGTTGGTTTTGGTTTTGGCGTAGGGTTTAACACAAATATCCAAGTGGCAACAAGTCCTAAGAGGACAACTACGGCAATGCCACCCAGCATGATCCAATTGGGTTGGCGCGTCCCACTATGGCTTGATTTTAAAGGAATGGCTGATTTTTTGCCCGTAGTAATGGGTGGGCTATAAGTCGCTTGTGATCCTGTTGCCAATTGTTGCAATCCAAGACGCATGTCTGATGCGGTCGCATAGCGTTTATCGGGCTTCACTTGTATCGCTCGATTGATCACCTTGGCCAAATCGGCGGGAATACCGGGGGCAGCGGAGGTAATCGCGGGGACATCTCCATCCACGATTTTCTTTTGGATTACAAAAGGTGAGGTAGCTGTTACATCCTCGAAAGGCGGTCGTCCAGCCAATGCCTCATACATCGTGATGCCCGTAGAATAAATATCTGTTCTTTGATCTACCGTGTCTAACCCACGCACTTGCTCTGGCGACATATAGTAGAGACTTCCTACAGCCTGTCCGACTTGTGTAAGTGGGTTTCCGGCAATCGTCGCCTGTGGGTCAATCAATTTGGCCAGTCCAAAGTCCGTCACCTTCACCGTCCCATCAGCCATAATCATAATATTGCTTGGTTTGATGTCTCGGTGAATGATGGCTTTAGAGTGGGCATATTCAAGAGCGCTCAATAATTGGCTTGAAATATTGGCTACTTCCTCTGGCGAGTTATATTTGCCCTGCGCAATGAGGTCTGACCAATCTTTACCCTCCACAAATTCCATAATAATGACCATACCAATGGGTGTTTCACGCATTCCAAAAACTCGAACGATATTGGGATGGTCTAACATGGCCAACGCTTTGGCTTCTGCACGAAAGCGCTGAAGGAACATGGGGTCTTGAACGTTCATTACCTTGAGCGCAACGGTACGATCAAGTTGGGTGTCCACCGCCTTCCAAACTTGTCCCATTCCCCCCTGGCCAAGTTTTTGCGTAACCCTATAAATATCAATGTATTGCCCTACCATGATGTTATTTAGTTATTGTTGTCCATTTTTTTGATTTCCGTAATTCGGTTTTGAATGGTCTCGTTGTCCAATAATTGTTGTGACTTCAGATACAATTCAATAGCCTCTTTGGGTTTTGCACGTTTTCCATCCCCTAGAGACATCAGTTTTTTTGCGGCTTTATTTCGCTCCTCTCGGTACGATGCTTCATTCCCAAATTCCGCTTCCAATGCCTTAAACTGTGCAATCGCTTCTTGGTGATTGCCCGATTGGAGGCTGCTCCATGCAGACGCAAGCCCAGTGGTCAATTTTGCCCCATCTTTTGCTTGAACAGGTGGTTTTTCCGGTTCTGGTTTCGCGATCGGCGCTTCTACCGGTCTTGTGGTTTTGGATTTTACATCTAGTTTTGGCTGGTTATTTGGTAGAGCCGGCGTCACAGATTGCGCAGCCGAAAGAGGTGCTTGTTTCGCATCTGGATTTACGGGGTTATCCGAGAGCGCGGGCTGGAGGTCATCGGCGGATGAAGACAAAATTTCTTCGGCATTTGTCGGGTTTTCCTGATCGTTATGAGTGTAGGCATCGGCATTATAAGGCTCATCTTGCAGTGCAAAAGAATTATTCTTAGATCGGTTTAAGAGATCCATATTGAACCAAACAGCCCCAATAATCACTAAAACAGCGATTCCCGTCAGGACGGGGATGAACCATTTGGGCCGCTCTTTTGCTTCAGGCGGTGGAGGTAAAACAGCGTGCCCACGATCATTCCGCCACGTTTCTGGTTGTTCTAAGGCATTCCAAACCCCCGTAGCCACTGCGGGAGTTGTCGAAGCACCAGCTTTTGTATCAAATAAAGTATTGGAAGTTGCGTAGGTAATGGGTTGATCTGTAGCAACAACACGGATCACCTGTACCGTTGAGTTGTCCATACCACCACGATCATTGGCCAAAGCCACCATTTTTTCTGCGGCTTCCTGTGGCGGCATTGAACGTACAATTTCAGCAATTTCATCCAGATGAACCTCGCCCAAGCCGTCGCTACACAGCACATAAACGTCATTCAGGTGAAGGCGGTCTATTTCGAATGTATCCACCTCCACATGAGGTTCTGGGCCTAAAGCACGTTCCAACATCGAGCGTTGCGGGTGTCTTTCGGCTTCTTGCTGTGTTAAGATGCCCTTTTTGACCATTGCCGAAATCATGGTATGGTCTTCCGAAATTTGCTCTGCTTTATCTGGACGAATGCGATACAATCGGCTATCCCCAACATGCGCCACAAAAACTCTATCGCCATCCACCAACATCGCCGTACTGGTTGTTCCCATAATCTGGCCACCGGGCAATGCTTTCAGTAAATTGTGTATTTTCAAATTGGCTTCTTGAAAAGCATGTTCCAACTTGGTCAGTACCGAACCCATTCGGCGTTCAAAATAGGCTTCTCCAATGGTATTGACGGCAGTATGGCTTGCAACCCTACCATCTGCATGTCCTCCCATTCCATCCGCTACCACATACAAACGGACTGCTGGCTTGTCGTCTTGTATCGTTCCGACAAAGTGCCCACAAGCGTCTTGGTTTTCGGTTCGCACCCGTCCCACATCGGTTTTTTCGCCAAACTGGAGTTGGTGCGGCAGTTGTTTATGTGCCATTTGGTTTCGTAATACTTAGAATAAATATTTTACCGGCTCACCAGAACGTCCGGAATTTGAAGAGTTGTTCGCGTTCGCTATCCATTGCTAAGGTCATTGGCGGCAAGTCAGAATAAGATGGCCCACCTCCCGGCATCACATATTGCCCACTCCCGACTCGTTGAATGGCTGCGGCCAGTGGATTGTCAAAATCAAACCCAAATAAGCGCGGATTTTCGCCGATAACGGCTGCGGCGGTAATGTAAAAAACATAATTTTTGGTTTCTTCCGGCATCCAGGTTTGCGTGTACATGTTCCAAAAATTACGGTCTCGTGGATTGTTTGGCATCGCACGTATCCGCTTGATGACATTTCCTTCCCCCCAGTTGTAAGATGCCATCACACACAAGCCTGATGCCTGAGCATCCGTTTTGTAAATATCCGCAATATAGGAAGAAGCGGCCTCGCCAGCTTTTACCGGATCGTGCCGTTCATCGCCTGGATCATAAACACCCGAATCTTTCAGTGGGCCTATTCTAAGGCCATATTTTGCACCTGTTGCTGGAATAAATTGCCACATCCCTTTAGCATGTCCATACCGTGTTGGCGGCCCCACAATTTTGGTATTAAAATTGCTTTCTTGCATACCCAAATAAAAAAACTGTGGCGGCACACCACGTTTCATAAAACTGGCCACAATGGGTTCAACGTAGCCATTTTCTTGTGCGGTTTTTAGAGCATTTATATAACGGGAACTGCTTTGCCAATATTTGATATATTGTTTTACTTTCTCCACATAACCCGCCGGCATTATCATCTCATTCTCGCCAAAAAGCCGTGTGATATCAAAAATCAATTTATCAACACTGCCGATATTATTCCCGCCATTTGCGAGATTTACCGCTGCTCGATATTGCGGACGCGCACGCATTTTTTCAGAATAGGCTTGTTGCATTTCGATGATTTTACGGGCGGTTTCGTCTCGCAATTTTTTATTCGTATTGAGCGTAGAATCGTTCGCAAATTTAAGCTGGAGTTCTTTAATTTGATAAAATAAAACGACATTTAAGGAATCCTGAGTCGTGAGTGCATTATTCGAGGCATCTAAGGCTGCACCTAAAGTATTGCTCTCGCTATGTTTCCAAAATGCCCAAATAGCCGCAATCAATAATCCTACAGCCACGACACCGATAATGACATAATATTTTTGCTTATCCCGCTTGCTCATTCGGTTAAAAGCCGCCATCATCATTTGTGTACGAGAACCCATTTCTGCCGTTTGCCCCGACTCAAATTTGCGCATATATCCTGAAACGGATCCTGCTGCTGGGCTTGTCTTGGGTGCATCTTGGTATGAAGGCGCAATCGCAGAAGGTTCCCATTTTTTTTCACTTCCCCAATCCGAAGGTGGTTGATTTGTTGGCGGAATAGATGGGCTTGACCAATTTTCGGGTGCGGACCACACATCGGCACTTGCCGGCTTTTGTGTCGGTTGCGGCGGTGACGCTCCCCACTCAGAAGCTGCACTTTGAGGCTCAGAAGGCTTGGCTGCCCAATCAAAGGCGGGCGAAGCGGCTGGTTTTTCAGACTCCCAACCCGATGAAGGGCTTTCTTCTGCTGGAGGCGAACCCCAAGACATGCCACCAGAAACAGGAGGCGGTGTGTCCCATGTCAAGCCCCCCGATTGGGGAGCATCCCAGTTCACAAAAGGATCATCTTCTGGGGGCGTCGTTTTTTGCTCTGGAACAGCCGGCATCCCCGGTGTACTCCATTCATAGTTGGGCGGCACATTATCCGAACCGCCCTTCTGGTCCCAGTCGGTTTGAGAAGTTAGCCAATCTGGCTTTGGGGTTTCTGACGATTCCCAAGAAGTCGGCGTAGTTTGTTGGGCTATATTCGGGATGTCCCAACCACCGGAGGATGGCACTTCCCATTCAGTTGGTGAGACTGGAGCCGCTGACGGGGCTTCGCCAACCACATTTTCCAATGACCTAAAAAACCCCGTGTTTAAGCCCGTTTGTGGCAAATCAGGTGTTTGCGCTGGCGTTATTCCTTGCAAGTCCTTGAGAGCAGAACTTATTCCAGAGGACAAGCCCAAGTTTTTAAGCGGATCCTCCACAGGTTCTGGTTTGCTGGGTGTCGGGCTTGGCGAGTTTTCTTGCTGAGGTATGTCCGCTAAGGCTTTAAAAATGCTTGACGGTAAAGACGATGCCGCTGAAGGAGACGGCGGAATGGCGACCTCATTCGGTGCTTCTTCCGTTAAGCCCGCAAAAAAACCCGTGCCCAAGCCTAAAGAACTTTCTATAGATGGTGCTGGCGTGGTCTCTGGTAATGGAGGTGAGGGCGAGGATGAAACTTCCTCCTGAACAGATTCCGACAAAGAACGGAAAAATCCCGACGCCAAGCCTGTGGATGTGGAGGTCTCTGGTGATACTGGTGAAGGCGGGGACGAGGCTTCCTCCTGAACAGATTCCGACAAAGAACGGAAAAATCCCGATGCCAAACCCGTGGATGGAAATTCATTTACGGCTGGCTCTTCCAAAAGCGGCGTTTGTGGAGCCTCAAAAGCAATATTTTCTGGTTTAGATTCAAAAAAAGCCTTCCCCGAATCTAATTCCGCCTTAAAAACGCCAGAGTCAATTAAGGGTTTGGATTCTGGAAAAGCAGATTCCCCTGTTTTTTCTGCTTCATCCGAGAACGAAGCAAAAAAGCCAGACGCCAAAGCTCCTGTTGGTTCTATTGGTTTGGGATCTATACGGCTTTCCACTGGTTCTGAAAATGCTGGTGAACCTCCCGAAATATCGCCTAACGACTGCCAAAACGAAGTTGCCAAATTGGGCGTAACATTCCCTTCGGGCGGCTTTTCCACCACATTTGTTTGGGGTTCAAAGCGTAGTAGTGGGCCATTTCGCCCAAACTCCACTTCTTTTGCCCCATCTAAGACAATGTGCGTAACTCTGGCGCCGTTTACCCAAATGCCGTTTGTGCTACCAAGGTCTTGGAGAACCCAATTTTCACCCTCTTTAATGACTTCGGCGTGGTTACGGCTAACAAGTGAGTTTGAGAGATAAATAGGACAGGTAGCATCCCTACCAATTTTGAATGCTTGTTCAAATTGAAAAGAGGTTGCAACGTCGGCAACTTGTCCTTTCAAAATAATAACGCGGATGTTTGTTTGCATGCGCGGAAGGGCTAACGATGTACTTATGGGTTAAAATCATGGGGTTGATGCGTGTTTTTACAAGACCAACCTTTTTTTACAACGCAAAAATTGAACCGAAAGGCTATAACCAATTTAGATAACTTAATGATGCATTCACAATTCGAGCAAGCATTTAGGATACAAGTACTTATCCGAAATACATCATTAATTTAACCTACCGCATTATAACCATCATTTTGAGATTTCAAAGCCAAGCGCAAGACTTATTTCGTCTCCTAACAAAGACTTTGGCGAATTGACCCAGATACCAACACCAAAATGATCTTTGGATCGCGGACTATCACCAACTTCGACCTTGACCGCATTTTCATCAAGCTGATATCCGCCCTCAGATAACACAGCAGTCAATTGGGCAGACAGTTGCGCTTGAATATTAGATGCGCTCATCCCTGCGACGAGTTTGGTTTGTGCAAACAGAATGGCTTGAGTGATTTTTGAAGTCACCATTTTGCATGCAAGTGTTGCATGGAGTTTTGCCTCTGCCAATGAATCAGGGTCTATATAATTGGCTACTTTTTGAAAGGACTGCGCACCCGAAATATACAAGCTATCTGTATTGGGCCGAGATGCCAAAACTGTAAAACCCGCATCTGCCAATTCACTTTGTTTTTGTTGATCTAACCACATAAACAACGGTGAAGCATTTGTATCCGATTTTCTAATGGGATAATCGGCTTGCAGACCTGCACCTCCAGCACCAACAAACCCTACACCCCAGCCGTGTTTTAGGTATCCTTGTGCAAGAGCGATGCCCACAGGCAACGAAGCTCGACCCCACAAATGCCCACTCCCATCCGAAGGGGTTTTCTCGTCATAAGCTAGGCCGCCTAAAAGTTGCACTCCACGATAAGGCGCCCGGAGCAAAACATGTGGGAGTGCTAACGTTATCCAGCCAGAAGAAGGTTGTTCTCTTAATAATGGCCAGCCTAAAAACGCGGGTTTTTGCAGGTGTTGCAAAATGCTTGCCGCTCGGAGATTGCCATAGGCATCCTTTTCTGTCCAAAGCCTCGTTGCGGCTGCCCCAATAACCGGAATTTGTAAACTCGCTGCCGTTTCTGAAATATCCGATACGCGCTCCAAATCCATCGCAACATCCCCAAACGTAAAGTCCAAAATCATTGCTGCAAAGGGTACTTGTGGGGGTTCGTGATAGGCTGGCAACAAAACTTGGTGGTATAAGGCGGTGTTAAGTTGCTCTTTATTGACGGATAACACTTCCAACCGCACGTTTTTGCGAAAATCCAAACGATCCACCATTTTTTTTAAACCACGCCAAGCCGATTCTAATTGCTGAAAAGCCGTATGGTGTAAAATGGCATCCAATTGCTGAGCAATACTGCGCTCTACATCCTCAATAGCTTCTTGAAGTGTAGATTTTCCAACTTCAGCCGGACGGGCAGGCTTTGAAGCCGATTTTTGTCCCGCCAATGCCCGAATCAAGGCGTCCATAGGATCGCCCCCAGCTTGTTTTCCAGAAGACGGCGTGTCAATATCAACTAAATTCAGCAAATTATCCAATCCCCCACCAGTTGATGATGATATTGAAGGTGCTGATGTTTGAGGAGTCGGCTGGATTCGATCCGACCAATGAAATGCTTCTTCTCTTTCAAAACCAAGCGTTTGAATGGTTCCCACAAATTCATGATGGCCTATTTGGTCTCGCTTCACCATAAGTAAGGCATCTCTTAAGCCGAGATAACGCTTCACCAAAGGTAGCTGGTCTATCAAGCGGTCTGGCTGAAAAGCCTGTATATGATCAAAAACCAATGTTGAGGTAAGTGTTTTTGGGCCATTACCAAGGTGATTAGGAACCTCGATGGTGACGGAAGGCCGCCACGAGATCATTAATTCCGAGAAAGTGTATTTGTCAACTTTGACGAGCTGAGTTGCTCCTTCCCAATCAACCTCGTGCATCAAATGAGGCGTCAGATCAGAAGCTAAAAGGAGGCGAAAGGGCGTATTGGTCGCAATTTCGCGGGGTTCTTCCCCTTTAGAAGCAGAGAATCCCATATTTACACGGAATTCCTGAATTGGAGAGGTGTTTTCCATACTCGCGGTGATAGGTTTATTTTATATGGTCAAATGGATGAGGTTGTCTTTTCGTTGTCCTTTATCCGAAACAAGAACTGCACAAATCTTACGCACCTTGGCATTTCGCCCAGTCCCCCAAACTTTCTACTATGGACAAGAATCATCTGAGCAGTGGGAGCAAGTCGTATTTAACCCTAAAGAACGTAAAAAGCAAGTGGAAAGGTGAAAAAAATCAAATGGGGTTGTTACCTTTTCCAAATCTGCACGGCTTATGAGATGTACCTTTTGGTGTTTGGTGGTTTGAAGAACGGTATCGGATGTAAAACGACAGTACCTCCTCCAGTTTTGCACTCGGTGCCGTTCTTATTTTTTATTAAGATACGGAAAAGAAGCCCATATTCCAAGCACCTTTGCTTCTGTTCGATACATCCATTCTTCCTCCTCTAACCCCGGTTTTGGGCTTCACAATTTTGTTATTAAACGAATTAGATTCTTGAACTTGGCCTGATTTCTTACAATTATCCAACTATGAGCGCTCCTTCACCGTGTTCGGATCGCCAAGCGGCAGGTTCTCCGTCGGACGATCGTGCATGTTTACGCCTAAAAAATGAACATGCACTCCTTTAGACCTAAATGAAGTCTAATACATTTAGTAGTCGCGCAGGAGTTTACCGTACACCATTTTGTGCTCATTGAATGAAAGATGCTTCTAGCTTCAAAGATAATCATTCAAGATTTGCTCATAGCGTTCTTGTTTCCCACTAATCTCCGCAGGTTCACTGCTTTCAAAAGCAAATTGACGCAAATCTTCAAGCACAAGTTTGCCCTCTTCAAAGTCTTTGCCCATGCCATTATCAAAGGAGGCATAACGGTTTTTCCGCATTGCCAGATAAGGAGAATTGCAAAGAATGGTATCTGCGGTAATCAGCGCCCGCGCAAAGGCATCCATTCCCGCAATATGTGCAACAAACAAGTCTTCGGGGTCAACAGAATTTCGTCGAAGTTTTGCATCAAAGTTAATGCCACCTGAAGTAAAGCCTCCCGCTTCTAAAATCACCAACATGGCCTCTGTCAGTTCTTGTACATTCATCGGAAATTGGTCGGTATCCCATCCGTTTTGGTAATCTCCTCGGTTCGCATCCATACTTCCCATCATTCCGGCATCCGCCGCCACCTGAAGTTCATGCTGAAAGGTGTGGCCAGCAAGTGTGGCGTGGTTGACTTCGATATTGAGCTTAAAGTCTTGGTCTAACCCATGCTCCCGCAAGAATCCAATAACGGTTTCTGCGTCAAAATCATACTGGTGCTTCGTAGGTTCGCACGGTTTTGGCTCAATGAGAAACGTTCCCATAAATCCTTGTTTTCGTGCATAATCTCGTGCCAAAGTTAACATCATGGCCAAGTGTGCTTTTTCCCGCTTCATTTGGGTATTGAGCAGCGTCATATATCCTTCTCGCCCTCCCCAAAAGACGTAGTTCTCTCCCCCAAGTGCAATGGTTGCATCCAAGGCATTTTTAATTTGCGTGCCAGCATAAGCCACTACCCGAAAATCAGGATTGGTCGCAGCGCCATTCATATAACGTGGATGGGAAAAAACATTGGCCGTTCCCCATAACAATTTAATACCTGTATCTTTTTGTTTTTGTTGAGCATAGTCAATAATCTTAGCCAGATTTGCCTCGTACATAGCAAGGGACTCCCCTTCGTCCACCAAGTCAACATCGTGAAAACAGTAATAAGGGACACCTAACTTTTGCATAAACTCGAAGGCGGCATCCATTTTTTTGCGTGCCCGTTCGATGGGATTACCAAATTTGTCCCAAGCAAATCTCCGTGTACCCGGCCCAAAGGGATCTCCTCCTGTTCCACCAAAGGTATGCCAATAACAAACCGCAAAACGCAGGTGTTCCTTTAGCGTTTTTCCGGCGACTATGCGGTTTTCATCGTACCATTTAAAGGCCAAGGGATTATCGGATGAACGGCCTTCAAACGTGATTTTATCAATTCCGGAATAATATTCAGACATGGTTTTGGGGATTTAAGCAGTTGCGTTGGTTTTCGAGGATCAATGCCCATTTTTCGTAGGCTTCTTTGTAGTGTGGGATCAAATTCGGATCTGGCGATTCTTCGTGTATGATGGTCAATCCGGCGGAAACAGCGTCTTCAACAGTTGAATAAGCGCCAATACCCACTCCAGCCGCTCTTGCAGCACCTTGAGCACCATCTGTGTCTAAAATGGTAAGGGTAGTACTCGTCGTATTTACAAAGGCTTGTCGGAACAACGGGCTAAGGAATAAATTGGCATTTCCGGCCCTGATCTGCGAAACCAAAAGCCCCATTTCGTGCATGGTTTCCAATCCAAATTGCATAGCAAAGACGATGCCCTCTTGTGCCGCCCGTAACAAATGCGCCTTCTCATGCCGATTCAGATCTAAACCAAAAAATCCGGCACCAAGGGGTTGATTTTGTAAGATACGTTCGGTTCCATTTCCAAACGGCAAGCAAGCCAAGCCATCAGCACCAATGGGCGCTGTTGCGGCCACATCGTTCATAATTCCGTATGACCATTCAGGAGTGACGTTTGCACGAAGCCAGGCGTTAAGCCGTCCGGCACCATTAATGCAAAGCAATACACCATTTCGGGTAAATTCATGCCGATTGTTGACATGCACAAAGGTATTTACACGGTTTAGTGGATCGTATATTGCCGCATCTTGAACGCCATACACCACCCCCGACGTTCCGGCGGTCGCGGCCACTTGGCCTGGATGTAGCACCCCCAACGATAGTGCGTTATTGGGCTGATCGCCCGCACGGTACATCAAAGGTGTGTGGGCAGGAATACCCAAGAGTTCCGCTACATCCTTCGTAACACGACCTTGACTTCCAAAGGTGGGGCATAGATCGGGCAATTTTTCAGCCTCAAGTCCCCAATAATCCATCAAGGCATATGCAGGAAAACGATTTTGAAAATCCCACAAAATGCCTTCGGAAAGTCCCGAAACGGTTGTGGTTATCTCACCGGTTAAGCGGTATGCAAGATAATCTCCGGGCAGCATGATTTTATGAACCGAATCATATCTTTCTGGCTCGTTTATCGCCACCCATTTCCACTTTGAGGCCGTAAAATTACTGGGATGGTTCAAAAACCTCCGTAAGCAAAACGACTCACCCAATCCTTGGCTTGCTGTTTCGCCAACCTCAGTTGCTCGGCTATCGCACCATATAATAGCAGGTCGAACCACTTTCCCCACAGCATCTATCATCACCAAGCCGTGCATTTGATAAGCAATCCCAATGGAAGCCACCTGCTTTCTCAAGTTGAGTGGCAATTTTTGTATGGCGTTGCACACTTCCTGCCACCATATTTCGGGAGATTGCTCTGCCCAGCCAGATTTCAGCGCCGTAATGAGCATTTCTTGCTCCGGCGAAGTAGCCGTGGTCACCACGTCACCCGTTGCAGCCTCAACCAAACTTACTTTGATAGCAGAAGTCCCTAAGTCTATTCCAAGTAATAACACGACCTTTTTCGATTAAGAGATTAGAGAAACGATACGGATATTTCGCATGAAAATGCAAGTACAAAAGTGGCCAAACTCTTATTGATTTAACGATCGCATTTCCATAGCCATTTTGCCTCAAACCATCGTATTTAAAAAATTTATTTTTTCTTGGAAACAAATTTATGCACGAATAAAAACCAGGCTCGCTGTTTTAAACACTTGCGGTGTTTTTGACCAAAAAAGCTACAATCCGTTTTACCAACTCCACTGGTTGGTCTTTGGTGAGTGCATGGCCTGCGTTTGGGATAAGTTCAAATTGGGCGTTAGGAAGTTGTTTTCGGGCACGTTCCCAGACAAATCGGGGCAATATGCGGTCGTCCGCTCCCCAGCAAAGTAAGGTTGGAAAAGGTAATGCAGCGATTTTTTTACGGATGCCTGTTAGGTCTAAATCCAAGTTTTGGTGGCTACCATACATTTTTAGAAGGGTCTCGAAAGTGGCTTCTTGTTCAAACACTGTTCCTAATGGCGAAGCAAGTAGGAGACGTTTGAAAACAGGACGACGCATAAGTTTATAAGCAAACTTTCGATCCGCCAAGACCTGAAACTTGGTGAGAGGATGGAACCCACCCGGACTAATGAGGATTAGCCCCGCAAAAGCTTCTGGATGTAAAACGGCAGTGGCCAAAGCCAATATCCCACCAAACGAATGTCCCATTAGCCATGGTTTTTCCAATCCCAAAGTTTCAACAAATGCCGTATTTAAACGCGCATATCGTATTAAACTATAGCCCCCTTCTGGTTTTGCAGTATTGCCAAAACCCAATAGATCCGGTGCATAAAGTGAGATATTTGCCTCCTCAAGGAATGGTGTTAGGTAGCGGAAAGCACGCCCAGAATTGCCATAGCCATGTAAGGCTACAATGGCATGTCCGGCGTGTGATTGAAGGGCAGTATAATAGGTGTGCTCAAATCCCAACAACTGAAGCTGGCCGCGTTTCATGTCGCAGTACCATCGAGATAAGACCAAAACGGCTCATGGTCGTGTAGGCTATCTAAAAGCAAATCTGGCTCAAAAAGTACGAGATCGTCTGGAGAATAATGTCCCGTAGCAATGGCCACTACGCGCCATCCGGCTTTTCTTGCACATTCAATATCTTTGGGTGTGTCTCCAATAACGTGAATGTTTTGCGGCGCATACGTTTGATGTGTATGGCTTTCCGCCCTTTTGATGCCAATCGCGGGCAATTCATTCCGATCGGAATGGTCACTACCAAAAGCGCCATACCGGAAATAGCCTTCCAGTCCTGCTTTTTGTAATTTCAAGTAGGCCATCGGCTCAAAATTTCCGGTTAGAAGGGCCAACTCAACATCCTCTCTCTTAGCAAGGTCTTCTAACAGCGCTGGAATTCCGGGCAAGACTTCGCAATAAGCCTCTGGCATTACCTGCATCATGCCTTCCATATAGCTTTTGCCTGCCTTTAAAATATTTTCCTCCGAGGCTTCGATTTCATGAAGGGTCAAAACCTCCGTAAGAATTTGCGGATCGGTCTTCCCGCCAAACGGAATCCCTGTCGTGACAATTTGCCTTCCAAACGTATCGGACAAGGCAGACTCCACAACCCTTCGCCCAGCCCCATGTGTAAACAGGATGGTTCCATCTATATCGAAAAATAACAATTTTTGCATAATTTAGAGAATAAACATGGAATCAGGATCTTCTTCGTACCGAATTTCATCTACTGCTTCTTTTTTGAGGTATCCGGCATATAATTTATTGGGGCAATTTAGGATTAACGCAGCTTTTTCGGACACATTCCGATACCCATGCACCACGCCCGGAGGCACGAACAAGGTACATGGGTTTTCTGCACCCAGCCGTAAGACTTGATGGAGGCCATACGTTGCGGATTCGGAGCGATAATCCCAAAGATGTACCTCAAAAAGGCCATCAAAAAAGACAAAGAGATCGGTTTGTGACACATGGGCATGTGGCCCTCGTGCAACACCGGATTCCGTTAGCGACAAATACGCCATTTCCGGCAGTAGCGAATCGGAAAGTTCATCCGATCTAAAAATTTCGGCCAACCAGCCTCGACTATCTTTGAATTTATTTAGCGACAAACAGGTGCAATCGGGGATTTCGCCCAGCTGCCAAGACAAACTTTGTTTCATAGAATGTTTTTTTGAAGCTAAAATATTGGGAAATAACTATGAGCGGGGTGTAAAGACTTCGACAATTTTGTAATTTACCACCAAAATTAAATACAATCTGTGGAAACCATTCGTCTTATCGAGATTTCGGCTTTGAAGGATCGCCTAAACGCCCTTAAATTACGGATTGAAACGGCATGTTTGACTGCTAGACGTGATCCCGCCGAAATTACCCTGATTGGTGTCTCGAAAACGCATCCTGCAACCCGTATTCAAGACGCCATCTCTGCTGGTTTAACAGTTTTTGGGGAGAATAAAGCCCAAGAACTACGCGAAAAGGCATTAATGATGCCCGGCACTCAATTTGGAGGTACGGTAACGTGGCATTTTATCGGAGCACTCCAGCGCAATAAGGCAAAAGAAGTCGTAAACCATGCAGATTTCTTTCATGCTTTAGATGATTTACGACTTGCCGAGACGCTTAATCGTCTTTGTTCCGCCCAAGAACGCATTTTGCCTTGCTTTGTACAGGTTAATATTTCGCAGGAAGACAGTAAGTCGGGGCTTGAGCCAGAAGAGTTGTTCTCTTTTTTGACACTTTGCCAACCTTTTACGCACCTTCGGCTTGTTGGACTAATGGGCATCGCTCGTCCAGCCGATGATCCAGAAGAAGTCCGCCCAGAATTTAAGAAACTGCGAGATTTACGAGACGAGGCCATACAAAAAGCACTCCTTCCGCCCCAAGCTTGGCTTTCAATGGGCATGAGCGACGATTTTGAAATCGCTATCCAAGAAGGTGCAACCCATATTCGGGTAGGAAGTGCATTTTTTGGCTCACGGTCTTATATTACATGATACTTATTCCTTCATTAAGGTCTTACCTTTACACCTATGGCACTTTCATCCATTGACATCCGCCGTCAAGAATTTACAAAGCGCATGATGGCTTTTGGCGCTTATCCGCCGCGCGAGATCCACGAATACTTAGAAACCCTCGCCAAGGAGGTGGATATCTATAACGAAAAGTTGCGTGGTGCATATGAACAAATCCAACGCCTTAAGGGTGATTTGGAACACTACCAAAAAGTAGAGGAAGCCCTCCAAGAAGCCTTGGAAACGGCACGGGAAAACGCCCGCAAAACACAGCAAAACGCCGAACAAAAAGCAGCTTTGATACTTCGAGATGCGGAGTCCAGAAGTGCGCGAACCATCGAAGAGGCAAGCCTACAAGCCCAAAAAATTGTCCATGATGCCGAAATCATCAAGGCAAAAGCACGCCAGGAAGTGGCACAACTAAACGAAAGGCGGAACGAGTTAACGCTTCGTTTGAAGGGCTTTCTCCAAGCCGAGACCGAACTTTTGGGTAGAATCGAAAAGGATTATTTCAATTTCCTTACCAGCAACGATGGGTTACTACAGAACATGTCACAACCTATTCTCGCACATAAGGAACCTACAGTAAACCAGATAGGCCGTTCGTCCGAACCTTCGCCTTACGACAACTCGCTCCGAGAAAATGCGGTAATGCCGGACTTACCGCAAGGTTTACCCGCTTCTACACCCGACATGACCACCGAAAAAGCCGCCATTGCATTTGAAGATTCGACCTTTGATTCTCAAGAACCAGAGGTATTAACGTCTCATAGCGATGAGCAAGAAGAGCTCTTGGCCGCCTTAGGGCATCGTCAGAAGGCTCTCGAAGAAGAACTCCGTAAACTGATGGAGCCAACCGAGCAACCTGAAGAAAGCGAATCTTTGCATTTTCAAGCATTATTGACGCCTACCCCAGAGCCGCCGCCTATTCCGGATACGGCAGACTCTCATCTTGAGTTAGCCATTGCCGAGGAAACCAACCAACAAATGGGTCAAAATGCGCAAATTTCTGAAATATCAAATCGGTCATCCACACTAACCGAAATAGCCTTAGACACCCCGATAATGGTTATGGGAACCCCTGGTGAGCAAACGATGGTGGCGGAAATTTGGGAAGCTAAAGCAGAACCAGAATTCACATACCCTGTTTCCGAGCCACAACCCGTTGTCTCCATTCCCGAACCGCTACCAACAAATGCGGCAGTCGGTACGCGGCCACAGTCTCCGGTATCAGAGTTAATGAGTTTCTCCAAACAAAACACATCAACAACCGAAACCGACCCGATTCCGGTTGTACGCTTGGAGTTCGGGCAAAACGCGCTTCCTCAAACACCTGGTGTAAACCATTTTAGACCAGAACCGGAGGTAGCTTCTGCACCCTTGCCGCCTATTTCCTCGAATATCCAGCCCGAATTTATCCAGATGCAACCTACAGGAATACCACGCGAACTTCTTACGGCCTCCTTAACCGAAGCCGAGAAAATACAACGCATCTTAGATGAGTTACAATAAACAGCATAACGCACTATTTCACCAACGCGCAGAGCATTTACCTTTGCGCGTTTCTCATATATGGCTATGACTAAAAACCAAAAAAACTATCGTCAAATGGTTTTAGAAACCGTTTCATTTCTAAACAACATCTCACCGCATACATATGAAACGGGATTAATTATTGGAACGGGATTGGGCACTTTATCGGATGAAATCACCGATGCCATTGTATTGGATTACAAAAACATCCCTCATTTTCCCGTTTCAACCGTCGAGAGCCATTCTGGCAAACTGCATCTTGGAAAATTAGATGGGCGTCCAATTTTTGCATTACAAGGCCGATTTCATCTTTATGAAGGGTATTCTGCACAAGAAATTACGTTCCCTGTCCGCGTAATGGCTGAAATGGGGGTCAAAAACCTACTGATTTCTAACGCTGCCGGAGGGCTTAATCCACTCTTTAAGCGTGGGGACTTGATGCTCATCACCGATCACATCAACATGATGTTCACCAATCCCTTAATTGGGCCAAATGTTTCGGAATGGGGACCACGATTCCCAGACATGAGCGACCCGTATTCAGCATTAATCCGTCAAAAAGTGCTTGATTTGGCCCTAAAACACCGTATCCCACTCCATCAAGGCGTCTATGCAGTTGTTTCTGGCCCGAACTTGGAGACCAAAGCCGAATACCGTTTTTTACGCCAGATTGGTGGGGATGCCATTGGGATGAGTACTGTTCCGGAGGTTATGGTGGCCGCACATATGGGCATGAATGTTCTGGCTTTTTCCATCATCACCGATGAATGTTTACCAGATGCACTAAAACCTGTTTCGATGGCGGAAATTGTTGCGGCAGCAGGCATTGCAGCGCCAAAACTAGCCCAACTTTTCCGTGTGCTGATGGAAGTATTATGAAGAATGGCAACCGAAGGTGTTTCTTTTCAATTGCGATTAACGATTACCGTCTTCGTTTTTTCGGCTTTGGTTCAAGTTTCTCATTTTGGGCTTCGATCCATGCCGCAACAACGGACTTTGACACCCAAACCGCTGATTTCCCGTCTGGCGTTAGGCCAGGTTTGTTGAAAAACGTGAAATCGCCATTTTCTTCTTCCACATAAGCCAGCATGGGCCTGTTATCCGCAGTAAAAAAAACGGTATTCAGATCGGTTTGTACTTTGATCAAAATCTGGTCTTCTGGAAATTCAGGCGTGTGCCATTCGGGATGTATGCCCTCCGGATGGCAGTTGGTTTTTGACATCTTTCCGGTTGTCGGATTGAGTGCTAGGCATTGTGGAACGGGTTTTGGAAAAAGAGCCGCCATAATGGGCAAAAGGGCAAACGAAGCCAACCAAAGGGCAATTCCTTTTCTAAAATCGCGTTTTGAGAGGATAATACCGATGACAAAATATGAAAAAGCAGCCGCATATAACCACGCCAACGCCTCTGCCACATCTGGCCCTAATGACGTCCGGGCCAATAAATTACGCTTAAAATTACCCGCCAATCCGAGATAATAATACCATTCTCCAAAGCGGACTAATCCGAAAACCACCAACAACACTAAGGCAGCAACAAGGATCACAAAAAGATGTTTTTTAAAGACCTCAATGTATCCCGTAAATGTATTGGGTGCATTCATGATGGTGATAATTTAAACACAAAAAATAACCTGAAATAAAAGCATTTTAGACCCCAATATATATACCGAGAACAATGCCCAAAAGCCCAATTCCTCCCAAAACAAGCAGTGCAGGCCATAAAAAGCGCGTCCAAACTTCGTATCTAACTCCAGAAGCCGCCAAAATTGCCATGAGTGCGCCATTTGTTGGGACGACAAGTTCCGCCAATCCTGCACCATATTGATAGGCCAAGACAGTAATATTGCGGGAAAGCCCCAACAAATCCGAAAGCGGCACCAAAACGGGAAGTGTTAGCACGGCTTGTCCAGAAACACTTGGAACGGCAAAATGGAGTGCCCCTTGAAGCCCCATCATGGCCATAGCCGAGAGGCTTACCGGCAAATTTGCTATTGGAATAAAAAGGCCATAGACAATGGTATCAATGATTTGGCCTTGATCTAAGACGACAAAGATGGCCTTAGCAAATCCAATAATCATCCCAGCAAACGCCATACTTTCAAGCCCTTGGATAAAACCGTTGACCGTTTCCTCCATCGTGAGTTGTGCAATAAATGCCGCAAATAACCCAAGCAGAAAATAAAGCACCGTTAATTGGTCGAACTCCCATCCATAAGCAGTAATGCCAACCACATAAATGGCAAGCGTAGCCACAACCAGAAATAAGACCAAAAGATGGCGCCAAACCGGCCCTGTGACCAATTCGTCCTTTGTAATCTCTGGTTCCTCGGCTGTATTCTGGGCAAATCGCATGACCCACCAAGTCCAAAACGCCCACGCAACTCCACCAAAAACCAATCGAAAACCCATTCCTGATAACAACGGAACCTGGGCCAACTTTTGTGCAATAATCACTTGAAAAGGGTTAAAAGGGCTAAATGCCGCACCAATCGCCGCCGCACCAATGCTGACCGCCACCGCAACAACTGCCGAATATCCGAGCCGCCGAGTAAGAATGAGCAAAACCGGAACCAAAGGAATAATCTCCTCTTGGAGGTTGATCACCGCCCCACCGACCACAAAAAACAGCGAAATGACAGGGATCACCCATATCTTTCGGCGAGACAATTTGCGGATAAGCGCCTCCACAGCCCAGCGTAGCGCCCCCGTTTTATCCACCAAGCCAAATGCAGCGCCGGAAATGAAAACCAAAAAAATGACCGATCCCGCCGATTGTAAGCCACGGGGAATGGACATGAGCGCTTCCCACAAATTTACAGGCTTGGCCGAAACGGCTTTATAGGTTCCAGAAACCACAATATTCCGCCCCGTCACCGGGTCTTCCTTGCGGTCAAATTGTCCGGCTGGAACCAAATAGGTAAGGACTGAGGCGAGCAAAATACAAAGCGTAAGCAGCACCAACGGATTGGGAAAACGGCGATTTTTCATATTCTTTGGCGTTTAGAGGCTTAAATATACATTCAGAATACGATTTATGGATTTTTTGCTGTAATTTTAGGAAACGCTTTTCGCTTCACCCTAAACAAATTCTAATTCGTATGAGAAAGTCTCTCGTTTTGTCTTTTTTGGTCATTGGTTCTTATACAGCCTTCGCGCAAACCACTTACCAAATTCCTCCGCCCGACTTAAAGGCCATCGCAGATGCACCCAATACGCCCAGTGTTTCCCTTAGCCCAGACGTTGCCACGATGGCCATCATCGAGACCTCCAGTATGCCTCCCATTGCAGAACTTGCAGCACCAGAACTGCGACTTGCGGGGATGCGCATTAATCCCGCAACCAATGGCACAAGCCGAGGCGGGTTTGTAACCGCCATTACCCTAAGAAACATGTCCGACCAAAAAGAGGTGAAGGTCATTGGGGTTCCTGCCGAGGGCCGCATGTCTGCCCCTTCGTGGTCTCCCGATAGCAAGCGCATTGCCTTTACCGTAACCTTTAAAGACCGGATCGAAATCTGGGGCGCAGAAGTCAAAACCGGTAAAGCCCTGCGGCTATCCGAACACAAGATGAACACAACGCTCAACAATGCTTGCTCTTGGTTGGATAATGCCAAGCTTTATTGCTTTGCAGTTCCACAAAACCGTAAAGTCGCTCCCGTTGCCGATCCTGCACCCAAAGGCCCTATCGTTCAAGAAAACCTAGGAAGGTCTGCACCTGCCCGCACGTATCAAGACCTCTTGCGAAATGGACACGATGAAGCCTTGTTTGATTATTACTTTACTTCACAACCTGTTCTCGTAACATGGGGAGGTACAACGCAAAATTTTGGTCCTCCCGCGATCTATGACGACATATCCGACTCGCCCGATGGAAATTATTTCTTGGTTTCTATCATTCATCGGCCATATTCTTATTTGGTGACGGTGGGTTCCTTTCCCAGAAAACTTGAAGTGTGGGATAAAAAAGGGAAAGTTGTCCATCTTTTGGCCGAGTTACCCCTTCAAGATACCGTTCCTATTGGTTTTAATGCCACCACTACAGGCATTCGGGGTGCTTCTTGGCGTCCCAATGCACCTGCAACACTCTTTTGGGTAGAAGCCCTTGATGGCGGAGACCCCAAAAACAAAGTCCCTTTCCGAGATCAGGTTTACACCCTTTCTGCCCCCTTTAATAGTGAAAAAGTCGCTTTTGCAAAAACAGAACAACGTTACGCTGGCATCATGTGGGGCGAAAAAGACCTCGCTTTGATTTCCGATACATGGACACAAACCCGTAGCCGCCGCACTTTTGTGATAGACACGTCCAAACCTATGGGCGAAATGCGCAAACTGCTCGATCTGAACACGGATGACCGGTATAGCAATCGGGGAGCGCCCCTTATGAAGCGTAACCAATACAACCGATTGGTACTCCGAACTTCCCAAGATGGGCAATCACTGTATATGCAAGGCGCAGGGGCAAGTCCAGAAGGCAATCGCCCATTCCTCAATCAAATGGGTTTAGCAGATGGCAAATCCTCGGAATTGTGGCGCTCGCAAGCCCCTTACTTTGAGTCGGTTGTGGCTCTTTTGCCGGATGGCAAATCCTTGATGACCCGTAGGGAATCTGCTACGGAAGTACCCAATTATTTCATACGCACATTAGGCTCCAATCAAGCACATCAGATCACCAAGTTCCCAGACCCCTATCCGCAGCTACAAGGCATAAGCAAGGAAATTATCCGTTATAAACGTGCGGATGGCGTTGACCTGAACGCGATTTTGTACCTTCCTAAAGGATATAAAAAGGAAAATGGGCCGTTACCAACCTTTCTTTGGGCATACCCCGCTGAGTTCAAAGATGCCACTGCCGCAGGACAAGTTACGGGTTCCCCTTATACCTTCACCCGTATTTCCGCTGGCTCCGCCCTGATGATGGTACTGGCAGGTTATGCCGTTTTAGACAATGCCTCTATGCCCATCATCGGCACGGGAAAAGATGAACCCAACGATACGTTTGTAGAACAATTGGTGGCGAGTGCAAAAGCAGCCATAGACGAGGGTGTACGGCGCGGTGTTGTAGATCCAGACCGTGTGGCCGTAGGTGGTCATTCCTATGGGGCTTTTATGACTGCAAATCTACTGGCACATTCCAAACTTTTCCGTGCAGGCGTTGCTCGTAGTGGTGCATACAACCGAACACTCACCCCATTTGGCTTCCAAAATGAGGAAAGAACCATCTGGCAAGCCCCCGAAGTGTATGCAAAGATGTCGCCTTTTATGTATGCCCACCAAATCAAAGACCCTATTTTGATAGTCCATGGCGAAGCAGACAACAATCCGGGAACGTTTCCTATTCAAAGCGAAAGGCTGTATAACGCCATCAAAGGACATGGCGGTACAGCCCGCTACGTGGTTCTCCCGCACGAATCGCATGGATACGCAGCCCGTGAGTCCAACTTGCATCTTTTATGGGAAACGGTGCAATGGCTGGACAAATACGTAAAAAATGCACCCCAGAGATCAGGAACCAATTAAGCACAACCCTTTTGCAAGTGCTGAAAACTTCAGCTAAAAACGAAACGTCGGTGGTTAATTCACCGGCGTTTTTTTGGTAGTGTAATTTAGTGGGTGTTTTGCTTAATTTTGTTCAAAAAAAGACTGGTCATGGTAATTGAAAAAAATGTTGTCATAAATGTGGTTCGGAACATATCGTGAAAAATGGTTCGAATAGTTCTGGAAACCCGAAGTACAAGTGCAAAGCGTGTGGTTTTGGGGGTGTTTTTCAAAGTGTGCGTAAAAGTGAGGCGTTCAAAGAAATGGTTGTGCAGGCGGCCCAAGAAC